>JAUVWB010000094.1 GCA_030604345.1 Desulfofustis sp.
CTGATGAGCGATTCCGGCGGTCAAGGTGCCGATCGATGAAAGCTTCTGCGATTGCACCAACTGGTCCTGGCGACGTTGCAATTCGCTGACCATGGTATTCAATGCCTCCATGACCTGCTGCATCTCATCTCGCGTGTCGAGCACCTTGATCTCCTGGAACCGCCCTTCGGCGATGCGGTTCGTGGCTTCCTTGATGATGCGCAACGGCTTGAAGATCTTGATCGACATCACCAGCGGTAAAATGACGCCGATCGCCGCGGCAACGATGGTCCAGGCCAGTAGTTGGTTGACCAGTTCATCGAGGATTCGAATGATCTGGCGATGCTCGAAATTAACCAATTCCTTGCTGAGCTCGGTCATTTCCTGCCCTTGTCGGCGCAACCCGTCCACAAGAGCCGTGCTCACCGTTCCCTGATAGGGATCATAGGAAGCCGGCAGAGACCGAACGTTGGCCCGGTAGCTCTCCACCAACTCCCTGAGCCGTGACAGCATTGGATGAATCTTGAGGCGGATCAGCTGCTGGGACATCTTGTCAATGGTCTGGACAGCCAGGCCCAGCTGCTCTTTATTCTCGTTGAGCGCCTCTTCGGTGCCGTAGAGCAGATAATTTTTTTCGTAGCGGCGAACTTCCAGGATAATGCTGTTCAGGCTATAGGCCAGCTCGATGGCTTCGAGCTTTTCCTTGGCTGCCGCCAGATCCTTTTGCGACACCACGAACATGGTCACGATGCCGAGCACATAACATCCTAAAATGATAACAAGTTTTGTCCGAAGACTGAGGGGAAAAATTTTTTTCATGGTTGTCGCTTCCACAACGCCCGGAAATCGGAGAGAGTGCCGCGAGAGACTGGAAGTCACCTTATCGCATTCGCTGAGTGATCGCTACCCGAAACCAAGCGTTCAGCCACGGTGAACCGATCACCGGCCACTCCAGATGTGTTCCCCGGGCGACCTGCCGCTGAAAAGCGGCAGCAATCAACGAAAACCGTCAATAAAAAAGGGTCAACATGGAGATCAACACCACCAGATAAATGATCGTCATACCGGTACCGGCCCGGATATAGTCGATGGTCTGATAGCCGCCCGGACGCATGACCAGCGCATTGACCTGATGGGTGGGCAGAACGAAGGTGTTCGAAGCGGCCAGCGCCACAACCATGGCTGCCAGGCGCGGATCGCTGCCTACCTCGACCGCCATGGCCATGCACAACGGCACCAGCAGGACGGTGGCCCCGACGTTGGAGATCACCAGGGTGAAAAATGAGGTCAACATGCCGATAATCAACAGGAAGACCACCTGGGGGACCTGGCCGATGGCGTTGATGATGGTTACCGCCACCCATTCGGCGGCGCCGCTCTTTTGAAAGGCGAGCCCGAGCGGAATCAAACCGGCCAGCAAGAAAACGGTCATCCAGTCGATGGAGCGGTAGGCCTCGTCAATGGTCAGGACCTTGGACAGGATCATGCCAAGCGCTCCGATCAGCAGACATATGGACAGGGACAATTCGATGGGCATCCCCAAGAAGGCGGTCACCGGCTCCAGCCAGAGGACCAGGGCGGCGGTGATAAGCAGCCAGGCAACGGCGCGGCCAGCCCGCTCCTGGTGAATCTCCTCGCCTTTGATGGCATTGGTGAACACGAAACAATTCCGCTTCTGCAATTCCCGAAATTTTTCCCAACGGCCGAACATCAGGATGGCATCGCCCGGTTTGATCACTTCCCGGGTGATCTGATTGAACTGGCAGGCGCCGTCCCGGCAGAGCACCACCGGCACCACCCCGTTGGTCTTGCGAAACCGTCGTTCACGCATGGTATGCCCGGCCAGCAGTGAGCGTGGGGTGACGATACCCTCCACGATCCCAGCGTTGTTCACCGAAAAATCCTCGGCAAAGACATCCAGTTCCCCCTTGTACACCAGGCCCAGATCATCGGCGCATTGCCGGACATGCACCTCGTTGCCGACGATGGCCAGGGTCTCTCCGGACCGAATCAGCTCATCGCGGGTCGGGGCATAATTCTTTTGTTTGGTATCCGGCATATAGACTCCGGCCACCGTGACATGATAGCGGTCCCGGAAATGCAGCTCTTCCAGCGTGAACGAGCCGAACGCCGCCGGCACCCAGACCTCGTAGACTCCGGCCACCTCCCGGTAGGTGTCGACCAGCGATGAGGGCATAAGCCTGCTGTCCTGATCATCACCGTCTCGACGCGGCATGATCAGGTTGCCAAAAACCAGGAAATAGCCGATTGCGGCTGCCACCAGAGCAAGACCGATGGGGGTCTGGGTGAACAGACCGAGAGGCTCAACTTTTTCCGGCAGGATACCGAGACCGTTGGCCTGCAGGATCAGGTCGTTGAGCAGGATGGTTGGACTGGCCCCGACCAGCGAAACGGTACCACCGATGATGGCGCAAAAGGCCATGGGCAGCAGAATCCTCGACGGCGCGATGCCGGTCTGCCTGCCGATCCTGATGACCGCCGGCATGAACAGGGCGGCAGCGCCGATGTTCTGCATGAAACTGGAAATAACGGCAACCGTCGCCGAGATCAGGGCCTTGATTCGATTTTCCGATCTTCCCGCAATTTTCAGCAGGTAACGGGCCAGGACGTTCATGCAGCCGGTCTTGTCCAAGCCGCTGCCGATGATGATCACGGCAATGATCGCCACCACGGCGTTGCTTGACAGTCCGCTGATCGCCTCCTGCGGCGTCACCAGGCCGAGCACCGGCAGAAGCACCATCATGATGAGGCCCACCACATCCACCCGCACCCACTCAAAGATGAACAACAAGATGGCCACCAGCAGAACCCCGAACACCAAGCCCATTTCCAGGGTAAAGGCAACTTCTTTGACAGGCGTGGCGTCCCCGGCCAGAGCCGGACTCACCAGCAGCAGCGCGGCCAGCGGACCGGGAAAAAGTGCCATCATGGTACGAATTGCCCATCTGCCATAAGATGTGTCCCTGCCTCTTGTTGTAGCCATGATCTCGTCTCTTTCCTTTGGCTCTTATTCATTCCTCTGAGTGGTACCCACCGTCTCGGGTCGGTTGCGACTCCATTCCCAGGCGCAAGAACATGGGTCGAAACAGGCGAAGCCAACCCGAAAACGTGGACGAATTGCCTGTCGGCACCTTGGAAATTCAGTATATGATTAAATAACTAAAGCCCATTCCCTCCCCAAGTGCAACAGCAATCTCTCCAAAACAAAGCGGGGCCGGACATGCCAGCGTTGCTGAACAGATCCGGCCCCAGGTCTTAAGCCTCCCCCACCCGAACCAGAGCCTCCCGATATTTCGGGGGCTCTGGGCAACCAGTGGAAGAAAGGAGATTATTTACGTTTGCTACGCGCCTTTTTGATGTTTTCCTGGTCTTCCAGCGGCAAGTATTTGGTAAGGGGGCAATTATCGCAACCACCTTCCGGCAGATCGGTCCCTCGATGAATTTTCTCAACGATGTCGGCTGTAGCGGCGCGACTGTCGGCATAGATGTGCTCCTTGCCGATCTCATCGTAGAGGCCGGTCCGCTCCATGACATCGATCACCTGCCCCTTCAGACCGCAGATGGCAAAACCGAGGCCGGCGCTGCGCACCCGCTTGACCAGCATGGCCAGGGCCTCCTCTCCCGACGCGTCCATGTCGTTTATGCCGCGGGCGTCGAGCAGGATATAGCGCAGATCAGGACACTCGTTACGGAATTTCAATACCTGCTCGTCAAGATAGCTGGCGTTGGCGAAAAACAGGGCGCCGTCGAAGCGTACCACCGAGATATGGCGACACCCCTTGAGCCGATAATAATCTGCTGACTTCAACACCTTATCCTCGCTCATGGAGAGGCTGGCCACCACCGGGCGCATGGATTTGTAGAGGAAGATAATCATCGACAAGACCACCCCGACCATGATGCCCTTGTCCAGATGGGGCGCAAAGTAGAGCGTGACGACAAAGGAGAGGATGGAGATGGCGCCGTCATACCACTGGGCCTTCCAGGCATGGATGAAACCCTTGACGTTGAGCAGCCCGATGACCGCCATCATGATGACCGCCGCCAGAACCGCCTGCGGTAAGTGGTAAAGAAGCGGCGTCAGGAACAGCAAGGTGATGACCACCATCAGTGACGTCACCACCGACGACACACCCGACACGGCACCGGCCTGCAGGTTGACGGCGGAACGGGAGAACGAACCGGATACCGCATAACTGGAACCGATCGAACCGATCATGTTGGCCAAGCCCTGCCCGATCAGCTCCTGATTCGGGTCGAGCTTCTGACCGGTCTGAGCTGCCATGGCTTTGGCAATGGCGATGGCCTCCATGAAACCGAGCAGGGAGATGATCACCGCCATCGGCAGCAGCTTGATAAAAGTCTTACCGTCGACCGAGGGAATCACAAACGTGGGCAATCCTTCCGGAATGGTGCCGACAATCGCCCCGCCACCGACCATCTTCAGTTTTTCAACGTTCAACGGGCTGTTGCCCACCGATAGACGCCAGGTCTTGCCGTACGCCTCAGTTCCGGCAGGAAGCTCACCCAGGCGATAAAAGGCGACGTTGCCTTTTTCGCCAACGGCGGAAAACTTCATGGAACGCAGTTCCTGGCGTAGTTGCCCAACCCTTTGCTTCGCTTCTTCCAGATGGATCCCGACGATTTCAATCTTGCTGCGCAATTCCACCTGTTCCACGGAAGGAACTCCGTGTCCGTCATGGCCGGCAGCCTTCTCCTGGGTGATCAGTTCCTCCAGTTGGAGACCGAGCTTGGTCCGCTCATCGCCATACTGATTGACCGTTGCCACCGCCTGATTGAATTCAGTGATCTTCTGCTGGGCCTCGGGCACCTGAATGGCCGACACCCCCACCATCTCATCCTTGTTGAAGCCGATCAGATAGGAAATGATGGTCGTAATGGCAACGGCGATGAGGACGTTGGGGATACGCGGATTGATCTTGCGCAGGGTGACCATGATAGCCACCGCCCCAACCCCGAACAGCAGGGTCGGCCAATGGGTATAGTCCATGGCCGCTTGCGCGACCCGGATCATCGTTTCGTAATGATGCTCCGCATTATCGACATTAACCCCGAAAAATTTTGAAAACTGGGAGGTTGCAATGATGATAGCGGCCGCATTGGTAAAACCGTTGACCACCGGGTGGGACAAGAAATTAACCACCAGTCCGAGCCGCAGGACCCCAAGCAGAAACTGGAAGATACCCACGGTCAGGGCAAGCGCGATCGAATAGGCGATAAATTCCGCCGAACCGGCCGTCGCCAGAGGCGACAGCGACGCTGCCGACATCAGCGACACGACCGCTACCGGACCGGTGGCCAATTGGCGGCTGGAACCAAACAACGAGGCGATCATCGGCGGCAAAAATGCCGCATAAAGGCCGTAATAAGCCGGCAAGCCGGCCAGTTGGGCATAGGCCATGGACTGCGGAATCAAGACCAGGGCAACGGTAATGCCGGCCAGCAAGTCGATTCTGAACTTACCGGCCGAGTAATCCTTGAACCACTCCAGGAATGGGAATATCTTATAGATCATAACAAATACCTTACGGGTCTCAATTCGGGGATGCACCATCAAGCACGCTAACTGCACCGCTACGAAGATCGTAATACATGGCGATGACTTTCACCGTACCGTTCTTGACGTGATCGGCGATGATCGGCTCCGATTCGGCGATGCGGCGAGCGATCAGCTTGGCCACCTCGCGGGAAGTGTTGTTGACCAGATCTCCCGAGTTGTCCTGGACTTTTTTGGCGGCCGCCTGGATCGGCGGTGCCAGCGTGGCCATGTGGCCATCCAGCTTCTTCCCGCCGATGACGGCAGACACGGCACCGCAGGAAGCATGCCCCATAACCACCACCAAAGGCGTCTGGAGCATGGATACGGCATACTCGATACTGCCCAGGGTATGATCACCGATGATGTTTCCGGCGACCCGAACCACAAACAGATCCCCAATACCCTGATCGAAGATATCGACCGGCGGCACCCGGGAATCGGCACAGGTCAGAATGGTGGCGATCGGTTTCTGGCCGTCGACCACCAGCAGACGGCTCTCCTGACAATGGTTCGGGTGCAACAGCTGCCCCGCCACGAACCTCCTGTTACCCTCCAGGAGGGTCTCCAGCACCTGGTCCGCGGTAGGCCGAGATGATTCCTGATTCATAATTGCTTCTCCTGAAAACTGAATTTATCATTATAAAATATCGTGGATGCAGATTTCGTCGGGTCAATGAATCGCTATTCATCGTTTTCAACTCGCCTAATCAACGTTTTTTCAACGAAAAAGTCAAGTGTAAATCAAGCCGACAGCCCCTGTAAAGAAGGCCGACACCGTCGTTGGCACCTGTTGGGCCAC
>JAUVWB010000243.1 GCA_030604345.1 Desulfofustis sp.
AGGACGATGAGCACGGAAACGGCAACGATCGCCAGTGATCCGAGGGCGATCTTGCGGCGCAGGGGCCATTGTTGCACCAGCTCGATGACGCGTTTGCGGGTCGGGCGGGCGGGCAATGACTCGCCGGTGGTGGCCATTTCGGTCGGGGTGGCTTGTTCAACGGCCATAACTGGTCCTTGTCACGAATGATTCGTATCGATCGGGGGTGTGCTCAGGATTCTTGCACACCGGTTAGAGCTGCAGACGCATGATTTCTTCATAGGCCTGCAGTGCCTTGTTGCGGACCTGCACGAACATGCGCAGGGAAATATCCGCTTCTTCCACGGCGATCATCACTTCGTGCAGACTTTGTGCCTCGCCGCTGTGCAGCCGTTCAACCGCCTGATCGCCGCGGGCCAGCGCCTCGTTGACCTGGTCGATGCTGGCCGCCACGTAGTCGTTGAAACGCGTGCCGGTCTCGCTGATAGCCGCGCCGTCGATACGGTTGATGGGTAGTCCGGAGCCGGCCGGGACGGGTTGAATGTTCATCGCCGCTTATCTCCCTATCTCAAGTGCCTTCTGGGCCATGCGCTTGGCGGCCTGGATGGCGGTTACGTTGGCCTGGTAGGAGCGGGTGGCCGACATCATGTCCACCATCTCCTTGAGGACGTCCACGTTGGGCATGGCCACGTAGCCGTCCTCGCCGGCATCAGGATGGGCCGGGTTGTAGACCTGGCGCGGAGGGTCCTGGTCTTCCAGGATCTGCGTCACTTCGACCCCCTGGGCGCTGTTTTGCAGCGCCGAATCGAGATGTTCGCGAAAATCCATCGGCTTGCTTTGAAAATAGACCGATTTCTTTTTGTACGGCCCGCCTTCCGGGGTGGCCGTCGTCTCCGCGTTGGCCAGGTTGGAACTGACGGTATCGAGTCTGGTTTTCTGGGCCTTCATGGCCGACGAGCTGATGGCGAAGGTGGTGAAGATATCCATCATGATACCCTTATGTTTATTGACCGCCGGAAATGGCGTATTTGAGCATGGTCATCCGCTTCTTCAGGAGCTGTGCCGCGGTCTCGTACATCAGCTGGTTCTCCGAGAGGGCCACCATCTCCTCATCGACGCTGACCCCGTTGTTGTCGCCAAGCGGGTTGGTCGCCGGTTCCCGGACGATTCTGCCGGAGACGTCGGCGATACTGCCGGGGCCACCGGTGATGTGCTGCTCGTCCGTGGTCTGCATGGCAACCCCCGTCTTTTTCATGGCCTGTTGCAATTCCTCGGCAAAGTGAAACCGTGCCGGCGCGTAGTTTGGGGTCTCGGCGTTAGCGATATTGGACGCCAGAACCTGCTGGTTGATGGAGCGCAGGTCCATGGATTTGGTCAACAGGGCGGAGACGGGATCGGAGAGTTGGATCGGTTTCATGGTGGCCTCCCTTAGCGCTCAGCGCCCATTCGCGCCAGCTGCAGTTCTCGTTGGGCGTAGCTCTTCCATAAAGAGTCATCTTCTGTTTCGGCGATTTTTTGCAGGAAATTAAGTGCCTGTTCGGTTTCGTCACGTCTTTTGGCGATCTGCGCCAGGCGATACAGACACTGCCCGCGATAGCGGGCGATGGCGCTGCACGTCTGCAACGCCGGTTCCGCCTGGTCGTCACGTCGGAGCTGAAAAAGGCTCTCGGCAAGCATGAATTGCTGGTCTTCCTTCAGTTCCGCACCGCTTGCCTGCACCGCTTGCCACAGAGAAACGGCTTGCTGGTAGTTTTCCTGGTTGAAAAAGAGGAGCGCGGCCAGGGATTGATAATCGGCCCGTTGCGGCAACGGCTCGGGAAGGTTCGCCACGGCGCCGCTGAAATCGTTTTGAGCGTAAAGGGCCTGGAGACGATAGTAGACGATATCGTCACGGTAGCTTCCTTCCGGAAAGTTATACTGGTACTGGGTGACAAAGTCCTCCACCAGGTTGTAGTCCCCCTTGGCGAACGCGGTCCGGGTCAGCGGCAGGTAGAAGGATTCACGCTGCTCGGGAGGCGCCTGGGACACCAGATAGAGATAGAGGTCGAGCGCCTCCTGGTAAATGCCCAGCCGTTCATAGGCATCGGCGAGGTCGACCAGGACCGGATTGGGGATCCACCCGTTGTCAAAGTAACGCCGGTTCTGTCGGGACAGAACCAGGGCCTCGAGCAGGTCGCCGGCGTCAATCAGGCGTTTTATCTCCAGCGGCAGGAGCTGGATGAGCAGGGCCTCGGCATGGACCACGATCGGCCCGCTGCGGATGGTGCGGAGCAGGTCCATGGCCAGGGAGATGGCCCGTTCCTGATCGCCATGCAGAACATGGAGCAGGGCCTCCTTCATCAGGGCCTCTTCGGTGACGGCACGATAGGTCGATTCTTCGGCCAGTGCCCGGTAGATCATCTTAGCCGTTTCCTGCCAGGCGGGATCGGCCAGATAACGGAGATCGGCACTCTTCAGGGCAGCCCGGAACCCCGCCTCGGAATTGGGGAAGGTGTCCTCGACGCGGTTCATCTGGGCGGTGACTTCGGCGGTCGGGCGACCCTGATGCCAACGGGACATGGCCTCACGATAATAGGCGAGGCCAAGCTGGGCCCGATCGGTCAGCAGGGTGGACAACTGCTGGTAGCACTCGGCGCTTTCGCTCCACATGGCCTGCTCGTAGAGGGTCGAACAGAAGGCGTTGAGCGAGGCCGGATAGTCGCGCAAGGGCCCCGACCGGGAAAACAACCGGTAGGTGACGAAGGCCGGCACGGCGCGTCCGGTCGCCCAGAGCAGATCGGCTTGGCGCAATTCCCTGATCTTCATGATCTTTTCCGGAAAAGCGAGATCATCTTCGGCCAACACGTCCTGCATCTGGTTGATTTGCCCGGTGGCCAGGCTGGTTTCGGCCCGGGAGAGCTGGAGATAGGGGGCCAGCGGATGACTGCCCGGGATCGATTCGGCAAGCAGCCGCAACTCATAGTCGGCGGTGAACGGATCGCCGTGCGTCGCCTGCAGCAGCGCCAGCAGGTACGCGGAGAGCTTGCCGACACGGCTCTCGGGGTATTGCTCGTTGAGCAGATAGAGCTGTTTGTAGGCCCCTTCGAAATGATCCATGCGCAGCAGCACCTCGCCATACGTGAGGGCGAGCAGCGCCCCGAGATCCGGGTCGGCGGTCGTGGCCAACTGCTGCTGCAACAGGGCAGCCGCCTCCGACCAGGCTTGCCCGTTACCGAAGTCGCGCACCGCCTCATTGAGCACCTGGCTGAGCTGTTCACGCTCCGATAAAATCAGCCGGACGGCAGGAAAGTCGGGCAGGGTAAAGCGTACCGGGGCCTCTATGGTTACCGCTGATTCATAGGTGGTAAAAAAACTTCGCCAATTGGCGGCGTAGGGTGAGGACAAAACGGGGTTGGAGTAATCTTTTTGATCACGCTCGAGGATCGTGATCCCGGATAGTTGGCGGCTCACCTCTTCATAGGTCTTGCTGAACCGGTTGCCCGGCAGCAGTTCGACCACCACTACCCGCTCTTCACCGGTGGAGACGGTCAGCTGCTGGGGCGGGTAGCGAAAAAAGAAGCTGACGACGGCCTCGCTCTGTCGGGGTATGGTCAGAATTTTGACAATTACTTCGTCTTCCGGGAAAAGCGGCAGAGATTCTGCAAATTCAGTATCCTGCATGATGAGGTCGAGCCGTCGATCGGAGG
>JAUVWB010000329.1 GCA_030604345.1 Desulfofustis sp.
GGGGGACGAAAACCTGTTCCGAGGCCCGGCGCAGAATCTCCAGCATCGGTTGGTCGGCCAGCGGAAAATCGCGAAAAGCGGTGATGTTGAGAAACGTGATTTCATCAGCTCCCTCCTCGAAATAGCGCCGGGCCAACTCCACCGGCTTGCCCAGGTTCCGCACCTGGCCGGCTTCCCGCACGTCGTACTGATCGCCTTTGGTCACCACCAAATCGCCCTGATCATTGCTGCGCACATCGAGACAGGCGATGATCCTTTTGGCCAGCCGAGTCGGTGTCGTTACCGGCTGGTCGGGCAGAGGACGGCAGGTTATCCTGTCGTCCATCAGGAATCGCTTCAGGATGCCGAGCCCTGCCGATCCGCTTTTTTCCGGATGAAACTGCATGGCGGCCACGTTGCCGTGGCAGATCGCGGAAACGAACTCCACGCCGTAATCGGTGGTGGCCAGCAGCCATTCTCCCGGCAGCCCCTGGACCGGAGCGTGATAGCTGTGAACGAAGTAGAGGTTTTCGCCCTGATAGTCGGCAAACAACGAGCAGTGCTTATGGAGCCGAATCCCATTCCAGCCGATCTGCGGCACAGCCAGCTGTCCGTCGTCGAACCGTCGCACCATCCCTGGCAAGATACCCAGCCCGGGGACTCCCGGTGATTCCTCGCTCCCTTCGAAAAAGGCCTGCAGGGCGACGCAAATGCCAAGGGTCGGGCGGTTCTCCGCAATCCTTCGTCGCAGCGGCTCGGCATACCCATCGGCAATCAATCGGTGCATGACCGAACCAAAGCTGCCGACGCCGGGGAAGATGAGTTTATCGGCCAGCCCAATATCGGCGGCAGACCGGACAACAACGATCTCCTCCCCGAACCGCTGCACCGCGTTCCGTACGCTCCTGACGTTTCCGGCACCGTAATCGAGTAAATAAATCATATAATTAGCTAGTTAATCGTGTGACTCTGAGAAACCACGTTACGTGCACAACCGAAGCTCTCCTGCACCGCTTTACCCGGTCATTTGGTTGTCGTCCTGTTCATTTGCCGCTGCGGTAACCATGACTGAAATCCCTGGCGTACAGCCGGGACGGTGCAGCCGTCACCTTTTCCGCAAACGCCTGGCCGACGCAGATCAAGGCGGTGCGGGTAATGCCTGCCTCCTCCACTTGGGCAGCAATCGTCCGCAACGTCCCACGAATCTGCCGCTGCTCCGGCCAGCTCGCTTTCATCACGACCGCGACCGGGGTATCAGGATCATAGCCACCTTCGAGCAATTCGGCAACGACGGCATCGATCATGCCCACCGACAGAAAAATCACCATGGTTGCCCCATGGGCGGCAAGGCCGGTGAGACTCTCGGCCGGCGGCACAGCGGTCCTGCCGCCGCGCCGGGTGAAAATGACGCTCTGCGTCACTTCCGGAAGGGTGAATTCCACACCAAGGGCGGCAGCCGCGGCGAACGCCGAACTTACCCCGGGGACGATTTCATATGCTATGTTCAACTCGTCAAGTCGAGCCATCTGTTCCCCGATGGCCCCATACAAGGCCGGATCACCGGTATGAACCCGAGCCACGAGGCCTCCTTTTTCAGTGGCCGCAGCCATGAGGGCGATGACCTCGTCAAGGGTCAGCCCGGAAGAATCGTGCAGCGGCGCCGTACAGCCGGTAAATAGATCCTTGTTTACCAGACTGCCGGCATAAATGATGCAATCTGCGGCGTCAATGAGCCGCCGACCGCGCACCGTCACCAGATCGACAGCACCCGGCCCGGCGCCGATGAAATAGACCTTACCCCGCCTTCCGCGCGCCTCGTCATCCATCTCGTTTTTCCGCCTGAATGATGTCAATGGGATTGAGCCTCGTCTCCGCCAGGCCCGGATAGTCGAATCGGCTCACCGCAATCCGGCTGATGCTCACCCGGCATCCCTTCTCGGCCAGAAGCGCCGGGGCGACCTGTCGCGTCTCCGGCCTCACGGCGGTAACGACCATAATCGCTCCGGCAGCGATTGTTTCACAGAGGTAGCGCAGGAGAATCTCGAGATTGCCGCCGCTGCCGCCGACAAAGACTCGATCCGGTCGGGGCAGACCCTCCAGCGCCGACGGAGCCGTGCCCTGCACCGGCACCAGATTCCAACAGTGGAACCGCTCCCGGTTATAATTGATATTGGCTAGCTCCGCCGGATTTCGCTCGACGGCGTAGACCGTTAGAGCGGGAAACAAACGTGCCGCCTCGATGCCGATCGAGCCCGACCCGGCACCGACATCCCACAGAACCCCACGCTCGGGCAGGGCCAGGGCATGGAGGGCTGCCGCCCGGATTTCGTTTTTCGTGATGAGGCCACGGCTATGGACCAGTTCCTCCTCTTTGAGGCCGAACCGATAGGGCGGTACGTTGGAGGGCTGGTGCACCTTCTGTACGATCAGACAATGGGGTTGGCCAAAAGACTGCTGCGCGGCCGCTGCCAGCGTCCCGGAAAAGAGCCGTTCGTGCTTGGTGGCAAGGTTTTCGGCCACGTGCATCAGATATGAGGAAGCTCCTGTTTCGCCGGTCCGTTCCAGCAGAAAACGGGCTATTACCCGGGCGGTATGACGGGCGTCGGTGAACACAAACAAGGTCTGTTCCTGCAACCGTTCCGCCAGCAACTCGAGAGGGCGCCCGTGCAGGCTGACAAATCCGGCGTTGTCCCAGGCGATACCAAAGCGGGCGAAGCAGAGCTGCATGGTCGAGACGGTCGGCAGGAAGACGACCCGCCGATCACCAAACCGTTTTCGTACGATCCTGCCGATTCCATAAAACAGGGGGTCGCCGGTAACGAGAATGATCACCGGTCCGTCACCCACCCGCTTTGCCAC
>JAUVWB010000002.1 GCA_030604345.1 Desulfofustis sp.
CGAACATGGCGACGGCATCGTTCGCTCCGAGTTTCATGAGCCGATGTTCGGCCCGCGGATGGTCGCCGCCTTTGCCGAGGTCAAGCGCTGTTTTGACCCGGATCGGCGCTTCAATCCGGGCCGGATCGTCGATCCGCCGGCCATGGATGATGCCCGGCTGTTTCGCTACGCGCCCGGCTACCGGGTCGCCGATTTTCCGACCGTCTTCGACTGGTCTTCCTGGCCCGGCGCCGCCGGCGGTTTCCAGGGCGCGGTGGAGATGTGCAACAACAACGGGGCCTGCCGCAAGATGCTGGATGGCGCCATGTGCCCCTCGTATCGGGTGACGAGAAACGAGCGCGACACCACCCGCGGCCGGGCCAACACCCTGCGGCTGGCCATCTCCGGCCAACTCGGCCCTGATGCCCTGGTCTCCCGGGAGATGGAAGAGACCCTGAAACTTTGTGTGTCCTGCAAGGCCTGCAAACGCGAATGCCCCACCGGCATCGACATGGCCAAGATGAAAATAGAGGTCACCGCCGCCCGTAAACAAAAAACCGGCTTTACGCTGCATGATCAGCTCATTGCCTGGATGCCTCGCTACGCGCCGCTGCTTGCCAGAATGCCGTGGCTGGGCAACAGCCGCAACACGGTCCCCGCTCTGGCCCGCCTGATGGAACGCGTTGACGGGTTCACCAGTCGCCGGACGTTGCCTCGCTGGCGCCGCGATATCTACCGACCGGCCGAATCCTGTGGGCCGGCTGATGGCCCTGAGGCGATCCTGTTCGGCGACACCTTCAACACCTATTTCGAGGCGGAAAACCTGCTGGCGGCGCGGCACGTGCTGCTGGCCGCCGGTTACCGGGTCTTGTCGCCGCGGGCCGCCACCGAGCCGGGACGGCCGGTCTGCTGCGGCCGCACCTTCCTCACCGTCGGCAAGATCAAGCAGGCCCGCCACGAGGCGAGCCGGTTGCTGGACACCTACTACCCCTATGCCGAGCGCGGCGTACCGATCGTCGGACTTGAGCCCAGTTGCCTGCTCTGCCTGCGTGATGAAGTCCCCTCGTTAGTGCCGGGAGAAAAGTCGGCAACCGTTGCCCGACAGGCACTGCTCTTCGAAGAATTCTGCACCACCCGGCAGCTGCGGCTTGATCTGGCGCCGCTCAACAAACGGGCGCTGGTGCACAGCCATTGCCACCAGAAGGCCTTCCACACGGTGGGCGGCCTCGCTTCGACCCTGCAGATGATTCCCGGCCTGGAGGTTGCGTTCGTCGATTCCAGCTGCTGCGGCATGGCCGGCGTCTTCGGCTACGGCGCCGACACCTACGACATATCGATGCAGATGGGCGAGCTGTCGCTCTTTCCCGCTGTCCGCAAGGAGCCGGCCACCACCATCATCGTCGCCGACGGCTCGTCCTGCCGGCACCAGATCGAACACGGCACTTCCCGCCGGGCCGTCCACACCGCACGTGTCCTGCAGCAGGCCCTGGCAAAGGTCACGAAGCAAAACTGAGAGGATGCAGATATCAGGTGATGAGAGCAGCGACTGCACAGGATTTCGAAACGTTAACGGCAATCTCCTTTGCTGTTCACCAAGCATTGCTAAGAAGAGGATGTCAACTGAAGAAGATCACCGAATGAAATCCACGAGCAAACTTGTCGTAAAGGGCTATTCGCCTCAATCCGAAATCAGGGAAGGATCTGTTGACACATACACTCGTGGCTTGTGCCTAACAGCTAGATGAATATTTGATCCTGGCCGTTTCATGGTGCATCAATTGACATAGTACTACAAAGTGGTTATTCGTAACAGGGTTGGGCGTCGGATGGTTTGTCTGAGTCCGTGTCTCCACGACAACCTCATTGCCTCTATCGAGGAGGAATGCCATGAAAAAAATTGCCAGATCTCTTATGAAACCGATTCCTGCCGTTCTTGTAGGTCTTATGCTGGTCTCAGCTACGCCCTCGGTGTCCGAGGAGTATGCTGCCTTGCAAGGTGTAAGCAGGGTGCAGGCTGTATTCGACGTGACTCTCAGTTCGGCACAGGCTGCTCCTGTTGTTTTTTGGGCCGTCCGGAACGTGTATGAAGAACAAAATGTTCGGGGATTGGCCGAGCCGCCGCGTATTGCTGTCGTCTTCCATGGTCCTGCGGTCAAGCTTATTTCTTCCGATAGGGAAGGTTACTCGGATGAAGAGAGCAAGGCGCTTGATGAATTTGCAGACATGATCCGGCAGATGAAGCATGATGGCGTCACGTTTGAAGTTTGTCTCTATGCGGTAAAGGTGCTTGGGGTTGATCCTGCCACCATTCTTCCTGAAATAGATCAGGTAGGTAATGGGTTTATCTCTGTGGTCGGCTATCAGGCTCAAGGATACGCAGTGGTTGGCCTCCAGTAATACGAGGTTTTCTTTCTGTGAGGTCGGGCGGAGGTGAAAACCTGTTCACTGAGATGGCCGAGATTTCTGCCCTCTCAGTGACTGGTCGGCAATAATGATGCTGTTTGGTACGGCAGCGGCTAGCAGCGAGTTTTTCTCCAGGAATGGCTGTTGTCAAGACGTTCACGTCTCAAAGAACCGATGAGATCATGAACAGCGGGGACGCTTTAATTGTTTAAGTAGCCTGAGAATAGCCAACTCCTTGGCTTTCGCCTCGATATCGACGGTCATCTCTCGGCACAACCAACTTTCGGGTAAGTCTGCTGGATCGATATAGTCGGCATGCGGCTTGGGATCAGCGCCGGTCCACCCGTCTTTCGGCGACGACAGGTGACAGAACTGCTCTCGGCCGGCCCTTATCCAGGTTTCTCCAGCTCGTTCAGTCGCCGCTTCCACGGACAGGGTGTCGGGGTTACAGCGGTGATGGTGGACATCATAGACCAGCGGTATGGCCAGCGCGTCGCAGAGCGGCAAAAGGTCGCTCACCGTATAACTGGTGTCGTCGTTTTCCAGCGTCAGACGCTCTCGGAGCGGTTCCGGCAGCCCCTCGAAGATACGGCTGAATCGCTGCAAAGCCCCGGCCTTGTCACCGTAGACACCTCCCACGTGAATGTTGATCACGTCGGCCCCGACCATTTCTGCAAGAAAACCCTGATACGCCAGTTCGCGAATAGAGTTGGCGACGACCTGCGGGTTCGGCGACGCCAACACGACAAACTGATCCGGGTGAAAACTGAGTCGGATGTCGTGTTGCCTGGCGTAGCGGCGGGTCTGTGCGAGGCGAGTGACAATTTCGTCATTTTGAGCAAGGTCCTCCAAGGCATACCCCACATCCGGATGGGTCATGCGGGGGAACAGCGGCGACATGATGCGGAACGCTCCGATGCCAAGGCGGTGAACCGTCTGTACTGCCTGTAACAGATTTTCGGCATTGTTCAGGCAGATCTCCGAGAGTCGCCGCAATTGTTCGGTACGATCAAACCTGCCCAACACCGTAGCGGTGGTGGTGCGGAAAGAGATCGCTTCTTGCTTGAACAGGCAACACAGACCAAGACGCAGGTTCATGACGTAGATGGGATCACGCCGGTAAAACCAGCTTCCTCCTCTTTAATCGCTCAGCTTTTACACAACGGATTCCATGGTGAGAAACCCTCAAGCCTCGGATTCATTCCGTTCAGACAGGAATATTTGTAACAAAGTAGGAATGATTATTAAATTAGGCCAGTTTTTTTGACAAGTGAAAGTATGTATCAGATTATCGGGAAAGAAACGGGATTTAAGAGAAGGTCGTTGTGCAGCCTGCAGGGCGGCCGCCCCGTTCTTCCAGTTGAAACTGTCAACATGGTTTGTTCTGAGAAAAACCTTGTTTGGCTGACATGATAGACGTTGGTACGTCTCGTTCGATTAACCCCAGCAGCATGGCATGATGCATCGCACAGATTGTCCTCTTTGCAAAGAAGGTAATACCGATCGATTGCCGCTGATTGATAGACTGTGAGGACCGTGTCAGATGGTAGAGTTGCAGAGAATATATATCCCTATGGTATTGCATTTTATAATTGAGATTTCCTATTTGACAGATCCTTTCTTTCGATAGTAGGTTGCCCGGAGAGGTGTTTGCATGTCAAGCAACGACACGTGGAAAAGATCTTGAGGAAATTTACATGAAAAAGGTTGTCTCGATCGCGCTTGCCATCGTTCTGCTCCTCATCGGCTCATTGACCTGTGGGGCAGAGCACCGATCTGGCGTCGTTACCCTGACGGTTGATCTTTCTCACCAGCCGAACGAAAAGGAAACCAGATTGTGGATCCCTTACCCGGTGTCAGATGGCCGTCAGACCATTTCGGATATCAGCACGGCAGGGAACTTTGCCACATCTGGTGTCTACACCGATCGGGACAACGGGACGCCGATCCTTTATGCCGAGTGGCCGAAGGGCGCCGATAGCCGGACGTTGGTCTTGTCTTTTACGGTGGAGCGCCAGGAGATCCGTCAAACGGGTTTGCCAAGTGTCGAGCCGGCCTGGAACCCATCCGATTATGCTCAATACCTGAAATCGACCAGCCTCGGACCTGTTGATGGAGAAGTGAAAAAACTGGCAGATGCGCTTGTCGTCGGCAAAAAGACGGTTCTGGAAAAGGCTCGGGCTCTGTATGATTGGACGGTTGATACCATGTATCGGGATCCCGAGACAATAGGCTGTGGGACAGGCGATGTCTGTCTGTTGCTGAAAAAACCCGGCGGAAAATGTACCGATATCTCCTCGGTCTTTATCGCGTTGTGTCGTGCTGCTGGGATTCCGGCGCGCGAGTTGTTCAGTGTTCGTCTCGGTAAAAAGGATCAAGAAGATATCACCACCTGGCAGCATTGTTGGGCTGAGTTCTTTCTGCCCGGCTATGGGTGGGTTACCGCTGATCCGGCAGATGTCCGCAAGGCAATGCTGGTCGAAAATCTCACGTTGGAGGACGAGAAGACAAAGGCGTATCGGGAGTTTTTCTGGGGTGGTGCCGATCCTTATCGTGTGGTCATTGCACAGGGACGGGATGTGGTGCTCAATCCTCCTCAGGCAGGCCCCCCGCTTAACACCTTTGGCTACCCGTACGCTGAAGTTGGCGATCAACAGGTGGACTTTTATGATCCAAAGGGATTCTCCTACACCTATACGTTTCAAGCGCTGTAACGGGTGGGGCCAGTCCTGTACGATCGAAAGCATTTGCAAGGAACATGGGTATGCTCAACGTAACCGCCATGGCCAATGATAAACTGGTCAATTATCTGAAAGAAAACAAGATTTCCTCAGCGATTCGGGTATCCCTGATGCAGGGAGGGTGCTCCGGCCCGGCCTTGGGGCTCTCTCTTGACGAGGAGCGACTGCAGGACGAATCATTTCACATTGACGATTTGACTTTTGTCGTTGAGAAGAGCCTCCTTGAGCAATGTGGAGGAATCAGTGTCGATTTTATCGAGGCTGGGAGTCGCTCCGGATTCACCATTTCTTCTGCCAACCCGCTTCCGGTGAGCAGTGGCGGGTGCAGCTCAGGATCCTGCGGGTCGAGAGGGCGCTGCCACTGACCTTCGATTGGTAGCCATAGCTGAATCGGTAAGAGAGGGTAAAGGAACCTGATTATGAAACGAAACAGAAAGATCGTTGTGTTGTGCCATTGCCTGCTCAACTCGAACGCCAAGGTGGCTGGTTTGGCCCAGTATGGCGGGGCCTTTGCACCGCAGGTAGAAAAATGTCTGGCATCCGGCGCCGGCATCATCCAGTTACCGTGTCCGGAAACCACCTATCTCGGGTTGCAACGGTGGGGAATGACCAGGAACCAGTACGACACCCCTTTCTATCGCCGCCACTGCCGAAACCTGCTCGCGCCATATCTTGACCAGATTCTCGAATACCGAGAACACGGCTACCACATCGAGGAAGTGGTCGGCGTCGATGGCAGTCCCAGCTGTGGTGTACACGTTACCTGTGAAGGCTATTGCGGCGGTCTTGTTGATGACCAGCCTTCCCCGTCAATTCAGCAGGTAGCGGGGAAAGGGGTCTTCCTTGGGGAGTTGTTCGCGATGCTCCAGGAAAACGACATCGCTCTGCCGTTTTCCGCTATCGATGAAAACAACCCCCGGTGAGACGACTGGTTCAGACCGACAAGCCGCACGAGATACCATGACCGGTCAGTGTTCTGAACTGTCTGCCCTGATAGCCTCGTTGCTGGCGTTGGAGCGGCACGTTGTCGGCATCACGTTCCTGGTGAACCGGGATGCGTACGACAAGGCGTCGGCTACACCGATGCGTGCCAAGATCGCCTATTGCGTGATGGTCAAGGCCGCCATGGCCGGGAGAAGCGTGAAATTGGCCGCTCCGTTTTCCGGGTGCAACGGCGGCAGCAGGGCGCTCGGATTCACCCCTCCGACAGAGGCCTTTCTCAGCGGTCAGCTCTATGGTGGTTTCGGGTTGTACCGAGACCAGTCGATCAGCCAGCAGGTGGCTGGCGGCATGACGGTGCGCGGATCGGCCTGTTATGGAGTCCTCGCCCAGCCTCTCGAGAACTATGGCGACGACATGCTGCCCGATGTGGTGATTATCGTTACCGATGCCAGAAATGCGATGCGTCTGGTGCAAGGCTATACCTATCATCACGGTGCTCAGCCGGTCATGAAGATGGCCGGCAATCAGGCCCTGTGCAGCGAATGCACGGCCCATCCCCTGGAACGGGACCAGATGAACGTGTCACTGCTGTGCTCGGGAACCAGGTTTCTCGCCCGCTGGAAAACCCATGAACTGGCGATCGGACTGCCATTCAGCGCCTGTGCCGCGACCGTGGACGGCCTTCTTCACACGGCCGATGCCGTCGAGCTGGATCCTGCAAAAGAGGCTATTCGGGAACGACTCCTCGACCGGGGTCTTGCCGATCCAGGCTTTCGCCTCGGGTATACCTATTACACCGATCTCGAGAAGAAAAAGAAGTTGCAGCCCCGCCAATCGTCATGAACCAGGCCAACCCGCATTTCCTGCCCCCGGTACCTTCCGAGCTGGCGAAATTTGTCGTCAGTGGATTGCGCCATGCGTTCATCAGTGAATCAGACAGCCCGGTTTCGGTCATCGGCGATGTATCATTTTCGGTGGGGTCCTGCGAATTCGTGGCGGTAGTCGGGCCCAGCGGGTGCGGCAAGAGCACCCTGCTCAATATCATGTCGGGCCTGCTTGCCCCCCAGTCCGGCTCGGTGACCCTCGATGGCCGCCGGATAACCGGCAGTACCCCGAGAATCGGCTATATTTCCCAATCGGACAGCCTACTCCCCTGGCGCACCACCCTGGCCAACGTCGAACTCGGCATGGAATTGCGCAAGGTGCCGAAAGCTGAGCGCCGAGACAGGGCTTTGGCCCTTATCCGTCAAGCGGATCTGGCTGGGTTTGAAAACGCCTACCCGTATCAGCTGTCGGGTGGCATGCGCAAGCGCGTCGATATCATCAAGGTCCTGGCCATGGAACCGGAGATCATCTTCATGGATGAGCCCTTTGCCTCGCTTGACGTCTTCACCCGCGAGATGCTGCAGAGTTATATCCTCTCTTTATGGCAGACCATGCAGCGTACCGTTCTCTTCATCACTCACGATCTGACCGAGGCGATTCTGTTGTCGGACCGGGTGCTCATTCTGACGCGACGGCCGGCACGGGTCAAGGCCGAGCACCCCGTGCCTCTGCCACGGCCGAGAATCCCGGCCGAATTGCGTTTCAATCCGGCCTTCATCGAACTGCACAAGCGAATCTGGAATGACTTGCAGGACGAAGTGCAGTGCGGGGGAGCGTCATGAAGATCATCGCTCTGGACGCCCGCGGTAGCGTGATGCAGACGTTTCTCCGTGTCTTTCTGTTCCTGGCCCTGCTGGCGGCATGGGAGCTGTTGGCAGCAAGCGGCGTGATCAATCCCTTCTACAGCAGTCAACCAAGCCATGTGCTTCGTGATCTTCCCCAGTTTTACCGGGAAGGGGATTTGCTTAAACATGCCGGGGTAACCCTGGCGGAGGCGCTGTGGGGATTGGCGTTCGGAACCTTGTTCGGCATTGTCATCGCCTTCCTGCTCGGACTCTCGGATCTGCTCGGCAAGGTGATCGAGCCGTTCATCACCGCACTGTACGGCATCCCCAAACTGGCACTGGCACCCATTTTCGTGCTGTGGTTCGGCCTGGGCCTGGAATCGAAAATCATCATGTCCAGTCTCCTGGTATTTTTCCTGGTATTTTTCAGTACCTATGGTGGCATCAAGAGCGTCGATCGGACGATCCTTACCTCGGTCCGGCTCATGGGGGCAACGCAAGCGCAGATCATCGGCAAAGTCATCCTGCCTTCCTCCGTCCCCTGGATACTCGCCGGTATCCGAGGCGGTCTGGGGGCATCGCTGATCGGCGCCATCGTTGGCGAGTATATGGGTGCCAGCGCCGGGCTCGGCTGGGTCATCTCTTCCGCCACCTCATTTTTCCGGGTGGATCGGGTGATGTCCTGCATCTTCATCCTCTTTGTCGTGGGGATCATCTTCAACATGATTCTCAAGCATGTCGAAAAACTGTTGCTCAAATGGCGGCCACCGCTCGATTACAGCGGCACCTTATAGCTTTCTGGCCGGGCTCCCGGTACCGGCTCTTTCAATCCATGACACCATTACGGAGGATCGTGAAGATGAAGAAAACAACGAAGTGGTTCGGTCTGTTCGGGCTGTTCCTGCTGCTCCTGGCCCAACAGGTCGCCGCTGCCGAGAAAGGTCAACCGGCAGGGGTTCCGGTTGCGTTGACCCCGCTGACGGTGGCCGAATTACGCAGCGAATTCTGGCTGCCGGCATATCTTGCTGAAACGCTCGGCTTTTATAAGGAAGAGGGGCTGGCTGTCACCTTCATCACCACCAAAGATGGCCCGGTGGCCTTTCAGGGGATGCATGCCGGTAGCGCCGATCTGACCATGCTCAGTACCGAACCGGTGCTCCGGGCACAGGCGCAGGGGCTCGAATCGATCATCATCATGGCCCTGTTGACCAACAAACCCTACATGTTCGTCGGGTCGTCGGCGATTACCGATGTGAAACAATTGAAAGGCAAGACCATTTTCGCCGGTGCTCCGGGATCGGCTCCCCACTCGTTCGCCCTGTCGATTCTGGCCAAGGAGGGAATGAAGGACACCGATGTCAACTGGGCGCAAATGGATTATGGGGCATCACTGGCGGCTCTGGAGAAAGGACACGTCGATGCGACCTACATCCGCTCAACGGCCAAAAAAGAGGTGGCGGCAATCGGCGCCAATATCCTCGTCGACGTCTCTGATCCACAGCAGCATCAGAAGATTTATGGGACTTCACGGTACGAATCGACCATAGTCACCGGCACCAAAAAGTTTGTCAGTGAACATCCTGAGACCATCCAGAAGTTCGCCAACGCCGTCGTCCGAGCAATGATCTGGCTCAACCAGAATAGTGACGAAGCCGCGGCGGAGAAGGCTCTGCCGATGTTTCCTGCAGGAAATATGGCCGCCCACAATATCGGCTATCTGCGCCCGTCACTTTCCGTTGATGGCTTCATCACCCCCGAGGGGCATGCCACCATCGTTTCTTTCTGCCGGGCGGAGAAGATCATCGATCGGGATATTCCCTACGAAGAGGTCATCGATATGTCCTTCGTGAAGAAAGCCTACGAGCAGTTCAAGTAAACACCTCCCAGCTGAGTCAGCGCGGTTTTTTTTCACCGCTTCTGTCAGGTCAGCCAAACAATCCGGCACCGTTTCCGATCATGGAAATGGGTGCCGGATTTTTTAAACGCCTTCATCAACAGACCAGGCGATACTGAATATCGTATTGCCTTATGTCGCGAAAAACACATCTGCGATCGGATGATAAAGTGTTGCCTGGATGAAACCGATCGAATACGCTGGAATGACAGGGTGATGGTTTGTCCCGGAGGCCAAATCAGTCAGAGGTGTTTCAGGGTGTGCCCAATCCGCTGATACTGATTCAGAAAGGAGAGCAATGATGAATCGGGAAATCTCTGAAGAAAAAGGGTTGAACGATTGCCGACGGTGGTGGCTGCTGCCGGTCGTGGCGCTGCTGGTTTCTCTGCTGGCCGGAGCTGCGCAATCGCAGGTCCTGACCTGGGATGAGGTCGTGATCGAGGCTAGCGGCCAGACGGTAGATTGGTACATGTGGGGCGGCAGTCCGGCGGTGAACGCGTATGTGAACGGCTATCTGGCAAGGGAGTTGAAAGCGCGGTACGATATCACGCTGCGCCAGGTGCCGGTCAAGGATATCGCCGAGGTGGTCAGCAAGCTGGTGGTGGAAAAGCAGGCCGGCAAGGACAGCGGCGGCAGTGTCGATCTGATGTGGATCAACGGCGAGAATTTCCGTACCTGTATCCGCCACGGCCTCCTCTATGGACCGTTTGCCGATCGATTGCCGAACCAGCGTTACGTGGACTGGAGCAGTCCGACCGTGGCCAACGATTTCGGAACCCCGGTGGAAGGGATGGAATCGCCCTGGGGCAGTGCCCAGGTGGTTATGATCTACGATGCGGCGCGAATCCCCGAGCCACCCCGATCCATGCAGGCGCTGCTCGACTGGATCAAGGCCAATCCGGGTCGGTTCAGTTATCCGGCTCCACCTGATTTCACCGGTTCCGTTTTCATCCGCCATATCTTTTACCATGTGGGCGGCCCTGCGGAGCGGTGGCAGGGTGACTACACCGGGGCTGAATTGCAGGCCGCCGCCGATGCCACCTTTGCGGTGTTGCGGGATCTGCGACCGTCGTTGTGGCGGGGCGGCAGCACCTATCCCGATTCCCCGGTGCGGATGAACACCCTGTTTGCCGACGGAGAACTCGATTTTTCCTTCTCCTACCACCAGGGAGAGGCCTCCCGCGCCATCCACGATGGGTTGTTCCCGGAAACGGTGCGGACCTTTGTGTTCAACGAAGGGACGATCGCCAATACCCATTTTGTCGCCATCCCGTTTAATGCCAGAGACAAGGCGGCGGCGATGGTGGTTGCCGATTTTCTGCTTTCTCCTGAGGCCCAACGGGAGAAAGCCGTTCCGGAGGTATGGGGTGATTTCCCGGTCGTCAGCCGGGACCGATTGCCTCCCGAGTGGCAGCAGCGATTTGCCGATCTGAATCGTGGCCCGGCTACCCTCGATGATAGTGTTCTGCAGTCACACCAGCTGCCTGAACCCCCGAGTGAAATCCTAATCCATCTCGAGCAGGGGTGGGAGGAGCAGGTATTGAAGAACCGATGATGAATGGTTCCCGGGCATCCGGGACGGTCGTTCCCGACGGACGTCCCGCATCGGCTGGACGGCTGATCATGCTGCTTGGTCCAGCCGTGCTGGTCGTCGGGCTTCTCTTTATCGGCGGATTGGTTCTGGGCGTGTTGCAGGCGCTCGGCTGCGCGCCCGGCCAGGGTGTCGCTTCCCTCACAGTTGAGCACTTCCGCCGGGTGCTCGTCGACCCTGAGTTGTTCACCAGTTTTGCCCTGACCTTTTATATCGCGGCAACCTCGACGATCATTGCCGGCCTGGTAAGCGTTGCGCTAGCCCTGACCCTGGTATCTCTGGAATCACGGAGCCGGATCGTCTCCTTTCTGCTGCAGATCCCGTTGACCGTACCCCACCTGGTTATCGCCATTGCCGTTTTGTTCTTGCTCACGCCGTCGGGCCTGGTCGCCAGGGCCCTATCGTCACTGGGCTTGGTTGCCGATGCAGCGTCGTTTCCGCTATTGGTCAACGACCGGTTCGGTATTGGCATCCTGGCCGTCTATGTCTGGAAAGAGATCCCGTTTATCACCTTGATGCTGCTGGCGGTGCTGAAGAATATGGGTAAAGAGTTGGTGGAGGTCGGAGCCACCTTGCGCGCCAATGCCCGGCAACGCTTCTTTCATATCACTTTGCCGATCATCACCCCGGTGCTCGCCGCCTCCGGGCTGATTGTTTTCGCTTTTACCTTCGGGGCCTTCGAGGTCCCCTATCTGCTTGGCCGAACGCACCCGCTGTTGCTGCCGGTCTGGTCGTATCGTAACTATAGTGACATCGATCTTCTGGCTCGGCCGGAAGGTATCGCCATCGGTCTGCTCATTGCTGCCGTCATCATGACTGCGGTTGGCTGCTCCCAGGTGGTGCTTACCCTGGTTCGCTACCGGGAGGGAGAAAGGTGAGGGTGAAGTCGGTTTTCGTGTTGCTGGCAGTGGCGGCAAGTGTCGCGGTACCATTCGTGCCGCTGCTGCTGTGGTCGGTGAGCGAGCGCTGGTTTTTCCCGTCCCTGCTGC
Organism: Desulfofustis sp.; assembly: GCA_030604345.1. Next base: position 12,210 of record JAUVWB010000002.1, read on the forward strand.
CCCAGGCTTTTGGTCCGCGGGCCTGGCACTACATCTTCGACACGGCAGGTTTGCAGATTCTTGGCGGTGTCTGGTCCAGTTTCCTGGTGGCGTCGGTCACCGCCTGCCTGTCGCTGCTGATCGGCCTTCCGGCTGGTCGCGCCCTGGGCTTGTATGGTGTTCCCGGGAAGCGGCTGCTCCTTCTGCTGCTCAGTTTGCCGGTTATCGTGCCACCGCTGGCAGTGGCCATGGGACTGCACCTCTGGTTCGTCCGCCTCGGCTTGGCCGAAACCTTCGTCGGGGTGGTGCTTATCCATCTGACCTTTTGCGCGCCGTACGCCATCATGGTCATGTGGGGCGTGTTCTGCGACTATAACCCCGAGTTCGAAGACCAGGCCCGTTCTCTCGGGGCCTCGGTGCCGCAGGTGATGCTCTTTGTCATGGTGCCCATGGTGCTGCCCGGCATCACTGTTGCCTTCCTCTTTTCCTTTCTGCTCTCCTGGTCTCAGTATCTGAGCACGCTGATCATCGGCGGCGGCAAGCTGCTGACCTTGCCCATACTGCTATTTGCATTGATGGATAGCGGTGATCGACCGGTGGCTGCGGCGGTCAGTCTGGTCTTCGTGGTTCCCGCCTTTCTCGTCCTGCTGGCCAGCGCCCAGTCTATCAGTCGCCGTGGCTTGCAAGGGGTTCGCTGATGGACCGATTGGAAGTGCGGCGGCTGAGCATCGGCTTTGGCGACAAGACGGTCCTCGATGGGCTGGACTTGACGTTGCATGACGGGGAACTGTTTTCCCTGCTCGGTCCCAGCGGAGCGGGTAAGAGCACCATTTTGAAGGCAGTTGCCGGGTTGCTGCAGCCGACGGCCGGTTCGGTTCTGATCAACGGGAAGCCGGTTGACCACCTGCCGCCGGAGCGCCGGGATGTGGTGTTGATCTTCCAGAAACCACTGCTCTTTCCGTTTCTCTCGGTGCGACAGAATATCGCTTTCGGGCTGCGGATGATCGGTTTGCCTCGGGCCGAGCAACGGAGCAGGATCGACCGGATGGTCGAGTTGACCGGGCTGCGTGGGCTGGAGCGACGCCGGATTCATCAGCTCTCGGGTGGTCAACAGCAGCGGGTGGCGCTGGCGCGCGGCCTGGTCCTCGAGCCTTCCATCCTGCTGCTGGACGAGCCGTTTTCTTCCCTCGATGCCGAGCTGCGCGAACAGATGCGCGACCTGATTCGAACCATCCAGCGTCGGACCGGCACGACCATGCTCTTTGTCACCCATGACCAACAGGAGGCCTTTGCCATCAGCGATCGGATCGGCCTGCTGCTTGACGGTAAACTCCGCCAGACCGGAGCGCCGGCTGAGCTGTTCTACCGGCCCGCCGATCTCGCCGTCGCCCGTTTTTTCGGATGTCAGAATATGGTGCACGGCAGAATCAGCGGCGGCCGGTTTTACGGGGCACCGATCAGTTTTCCCACCGTATTGCCGGACAGCCATGGCGCCGTCGCGCTCATCCGTCCGGAAGATATCGTTGTGCGTCCGGCCGCGGCCGGCGCCGGGATCGTCGGCCGGGTGTCAGCCGTACGCTTTGAAGGTGCCGTCTCACGAATAACCGTTGAAACCGCCCTGGGGGTGTTTACCGTGCTGTCGATCCGGCCCGGCTGTGAGAAGGGTATGCGCGTGGAACTATCGTTTGCGGTCGAGCGGATGCACGTTTTCATCCCGGAGGACGGAAATCATGGCTGAAGAGGATCTTCTGCAGCGTTATGCGGTGGCGGTGCGCCGCTACCTGGCGTCGCCGGCGGCCGCGGAGGTGAGTGTGCTTGCCGGGCGCTCTTTCACGGTTACGCCGTTGGCCGGAGGCGAATACAATCTGAATTACCTGTTGCGCTCAGGGAAAGAGCGTCTGGTGTTTCGCGTCAATATGGCCAGCCAGATCAACCGGGATGATCAGATTGTGTATGAATATGGAGCGCTGGAACTGCTCCGATCCTCGGGAGTGACCCCCATTCCCTACCATGTGGATGACAGCCGCCGCTTCATCGACCGGGGTATTGCGGTCATGGAGTACCTTCCCGGCCGCCCGCTCGATTATCGCCGGGACCTGTCTGGAGCAGCCCGGACGCTGGCCGCGGTGCACCGCACGCGACCGGCTGCCGGCCATGGACTGATCAGCGAGGAGCAGCCGCTTCGTCTGATATTCAGCGAATGCCAATCGCTATTGGAACACTACTTTTCTTCACCGCTTGGCTCGGCACCGATCAAAAATCTGTTGGCCCAAATCCTTGACACGTTGGAACTGAAGCTGCCCGAGGAACGGTATTTCCAACAATTCCCGTGGCTCTGTGTCGTCAATACCGAAGTCAATTCAGGCAATTTCATCGTCAACGACAAACGGGGGACCACCCACCTGATCGACTGGGAGATGGCCCGGTGGGGAGATCCATCCACCGACCTCTGCCATTTCTGCTCTCCGCTGACCACCTTGTGGAAGAGCGACTATCGTTTCGGCGATGAGGATCGCCAGTGGTTTCTCGATACGTACCGGAAGGCGATCGGAGCTGCCGACCTCGACAGGACGCTGGAGGAACGGATGCGCATCAAACAACCGTTCGTCCTGCTGCGCGGCATCTCCTGGTCGGCCATGGGTTGGGTTGCCTATCAGAGCGATTACCAGGGTGTGCGGCATGCCGACACCTGGCGGACACTGCAAAGGTACCTGGATTATGATTTCATCCGGACGGTCTTCGCTTCGGTGCTTTCTTGAACCTGACGAGGGGCCGTGAATCCTATCGATCGACTCATTATTTTTACCAGGTACCCACGGGCTGGAACCACCAAGACGAGGCTGATTCCCGAATTGGGGTCAGCTGGCGCGGCGGACCTGCAAAAACGGTTGACCGAACGGGTGGTGGCAGAAGCACGCTTGTTTCTCAAGGACAATCTCAACGTCACTCTGGAGATCTGGCATGAGGGCGGCACCCCCGAAGAGATGGCCGTTTGGCTCGGGCCGCTCGCCTATCACGCCCAGGGATCCGGCGACATCGGTAGGCGCATGTTCGCCGCGCTGCAAGCCGCTTTTGCTGCCGGGGCGCGGCGCGCCGTTTTGATGGGGAGCGACATTCCCGGGTTGGACAGCGGTATCATCAACCTGGCTTTTAACGCGCTTGCCAAATATCCACTGGTACTCGGCCCCAGCCGAGACGGCGGCTACTATCTCTTCGGTCTGCAGACTGATCAGGCGAAGCTGCTGGTGCCGCTGCTCCTGGACGACATGGCCTGGTCCTCGGAGACGGTCCTGGAAGTGACACTGGAGCGCTGTGCTGCACATGGTTTGCAGGCCTCGTTGCTGCCCCTTCTGCATGATATCGATCGTCCGGGAGACCTTGAGCTGCTCAGGGGCGAGGGACTGCTGCCATGATCAGGTTGTCGGTTATCATTCCTGTGCTCAACGAGGAGCAACACCTCCCGGCAGCTCTCGCTCAACTGCAGACCGGCGGCGCGCCAGAGGTAATCGTAGTTGACGGCGGCAGTAGCGACCGTACCCTCGAGGTGGCCCGGGCTGCCGGTTGCCGTGTGGTCCAATCAGCTCCCGGGCGCGGTCGCCAGATGAACGCCGGGGCTGCTGCCGGCAGCGGCGATCTCTTGTTGTTTCTTCATGCCGATACCCGGTTACCGTCAGGTTTTCCGACCATTATCGAAGAGACGCTGAATACTGATGGGGTGGCGCTTGGCGCCTTTTCCCTGGCCATCGACCAGGCGACCACCGGGCTTGCAATCCTGGCAGCCCTGGCAAACCTGCGCTCCCGGTATCTCCGCTTGCCCTATGGTGATCAGGGGCTGTTTGTCACCAGAAAGAATTTCACCGCCAACGGCGGCTACCCGGAAATTGAGATTATGGAGGATTTCGCATTTGTGCGACGAATAAAGCGGCTGGGGCGGATCGTCACGGTACCGCATCGGGTGGTGACTTCCGGTCGGCGCTGGCGCCATCTCGGGATCGTAAGAACGACGTTGATCAATCAGGCGATCGTTGCCGGCTACTTGCTCGGGGTATCGCCCCGGAGACTGGCCAGATGGTATCGGCGCTTGCGGGGAGTGGGGCAAGGGTGAGCGTATTGTGGTTCTCCCGAGAACCGGAATGTGGTACAATAGATCTTTCTTTTCCTCCTATCACGATGAAAGATCTGACTCGTTCCTATACTCCCGGTGAAGAGATCCTGAACAGCTTGACCCACGGCGTCGGCCTGGTGGTCAGCTCTCTCGGGGCGGGGGCTCTGATCACCCTGGCGGTGGTGTTCGGTGATGCCTGGCAGATCGTCTCGACCAGTATCTTCGGGGCCTGTCTAATCCTGCTCTATGGAGCCTCGGTCAGCTATCACGCGGTGACTGCGCCGCGGGCCAAGCATGCCCTGAAAATTTTTGATCATATTGCCATCTATTTTCTCATTGCCGGCTCTTATACCCCTTTTCTCCTGGTCAACCTGCGGGGCCCCTGGGGATGGAGCCTGCTTGGGGTGATCTGGGGGCTGGCCCTGCTCGGAACCGTCTTCAAGCTCTTATATGCCGGCCGATTCAGGGTGGTATCGGTGATCGTTTACCTGCTCATGGGTTGGCTGGTGGTGGTGGCCATAAAACCGCTCTTTGCCGGTTTGTCTTTCAAGGCCGAGGTGTTTTTGATCGTCGGCGGCGCTCTGTACACGCTGGGCGTGGTGTTTTATGTGCTGAAGAGGATCAGATTCATGCACGGTGTCTGGCACCTGTTTGTCCTTTCCGGATCAGTCATGCATTATTTTGCCGTCCTCTTTGGCTGCGTCTTGATCGGCTGACGATCGTTTCCCAAAACATTCCGAGCCGGCCCGAACGGCGGATGTCGATCAGCCGAATATCTGTTCGCTCTCTTGCCGGTGTAACTGTGCCAGAGCCTTTTCCATCCGGTCGATGACATCCCGGAGGTCGTCCGTGTTTCCTTGCATCTCAGGTACCAAGGCCTTGCTGAAGGCGAGTTCAGCTCTGGCCAGGCTGGTGCAGCAGAGCAGGTAAGAGGTCTTGTCCCGGTAGCAGGCGCGGACCAGAGCCGCATGATTGGCACCATGTGCCGCCAGCAGTGAGCGGTAGTGGTCGGTGAGCAAGCTCAGCCAGTCCCGATAGAGTGGTTTCGCCGCCTCGGGGACTGCCTGTGCCGCCTTCAGCAAGGCGGTCAGGTCGACCTTTTTGCCGGTCTCCTCGGCAGTGATGGCCGCTTCCAGGGCGTGGCGACGTGAGATGAGATAGTGATGGGAAAAGTCTTTTAGTCCTCGGGAGTATTGTTTGAGTTTCCAGGCGAAAAAAATGAAAAAGATGGGGATGAGAATCATCCAGATCGGCGGCGTGGGTTTCTCCAGCACCGCCAAAGCCAATTGACGGGCCAGCGCTTCTTCGTGCGCCAGTATCTGCTGTTGCTTTTCTGCCAGGGTCGGTGCGGCCATGGGTGCTCTCTTGGATTTGTTTGCGTTGAACAGTGAGAAGGATCAGCGGTAGTTGCTGGCACGTTCGCCGAGACGAGCGAGAATCTTCTGCAATGCCACCCGCGAGAGGCCGGAGATCCGTGCCGCCTCGGAGATGTTGCCGTTGGTTTCACGGAGCAGGTTGCCCACATACTGTCTGGTGAAGGACTCGATCACCTGGGCTTTGGCATCCTTGTATGCCCCAGAGAGAGGAGCGGAAAAGTCGCTGTCCATGGTTTGCCTGTCTTCTTCGGTTGCTGGTTCACCGATAACCATATGGACCAGGTCCATGTCGATACGACTGCCGCTACAGAATACCGATAATCGACGTACCACGTTCTGCAACTCGCGCACATTGCCCGGCCAGGGACGGTTATTCAGCCATTGCAGGACTTCCGGGGCCATCTCTTTTTCCGGTTCACCGCTCTCACGACAGGTGCAGCGCAACAGATGTATGGCCAGCAACGGGACGTCCTCGAGGCGTTCCCTGAGCGGCGGCATGGTGAGGGACAGGACGTTGAGGCGGTAAAACAGGTCCTCGCGAAAGGTCTTTTCCTGCAGCGCCGTCGTCAAGTCTCGGTTGGTCGAGGCGACGACCCGAACATCGACCCGGATAGCCTTGTTGGCACCGACCGGCCGGACTTCACCACTCTGCAGGCAGCGCAGCAACTTCGCCTGGATCGGCAGGCTGATGTCGCCGATCTCGTCAAGGTGCAAAGTCCCGCCGTCGGCGGCGGCGAAGAGCCCTTTATGGTCACGGTCAGCGCCGGTGAAGGCCCCCTTGACGTAACCGAACAATTCACTCTCCAGCAGATTTTCCGGAATGGAAGGGCAATCGACGGTAATAAAGGGTTTGACCGCCCGCGGCCCCGATCGGTGAATCAACCGGGCGGCCAATTCTTTACCGGTGCCCGACTCTCCGTTGATCAGTACGGTATACTCCGATTGGGCTATGGCGGAGATGGCTTTTCGTACCCGTTGCATCTCCTTACCGCTGCCGATGAGTTCCTCGCGGGTGCCCTGGCGGATGACGATTTGCCGGAGCCGATCATTCTCTTCGAGCAGCCGGGCTCGTTCCAGGCCTTTTTGGATGACACGGAAGAGCTGTTCGGGTTCGACCGGCTTGGTCAGAAAATCGTATGCACCGGCCTGCAGTGCCTGGACGGCCGTCTCTATGGTGCCGAAGCCGCTCAGTACGACAATGCTGAGGCCGGAGTGGAGTTTCAAGGCCTCGGCGACCAGTTGCATACCGTTCATACCCGGCATGCGTAGATCGGTAATCATTAACTGCGGTCGGCTCTCCTGCAGTTTTGCCAACGCCATGTGGCCGTTTTCGGCACGGGAGACTTCACTGTGAGGAAAGTAGCCCTGGATGAGCCGAGACAAGCCGCGGGAAAAATCGGGTTCGTCGTCGATAAGCAGAATTGTGGGCCGCTGAGCAGCGTCGGTGAGGGTCGGAGGGTGTTCAGGCATCACGGCTGGTCCTGTCGGCCTCGGGAAGAATGATGGTGAAGCGGGCCCCGCCCAGGTGCATGGATCTGCCGATTTCAATGCGCCCTCCCACGTCGCTGACGATCCCATAGACGATGGTCAGGCCGAGGCCGGTGCCGGCCCCGATATCCTTGGTCGTGAAAAAGGGATCGAACAGCTGCGGTACGTCACC
>JAUVWB010000170.1 GCA_030604345.1 Desulfofustis sp.
ACTCAATCAGCCGCTTGCCGCCATTCGCAGCTATGCCGACAACGCCAGGCAATTTCTGGAGAAGGGTCGAGCCGTCGAGGCGGTATGGAACATGGCGCAGATCAGTGAACTAACCGATCGCATGGCCCAGATCGGCATTCAGCTCAAGGAGTTCTCGCGCAAAAGCAGCGGCAAACTGGAGACGGTGCCGTTGCATGGCGCCGTAGACGGAGCGTTGGAACTGCTGGCGTCGACCATTAAAAAACATGGTGTCACCATTGAGGTATCGATCGTACCCGAGCGTCTCCAGGTGTCCGCCAACCAGGTGCTGCTGCAACAGGTATTGGTCAACATCCTCAACAACGCTATTCAGGCCATGGAGGACAGGGATCGACGGACAATCGTGATCCAGGCCCGGTGCGATGAACAGCGGGTTACCATCTCTGTTCAGGATTCCGGTCCCGGTATTGCCGTGGAGTATCAGAAGCGAATTTTCGATCCGTTCTTCACCACCAAGAAACCGGGCCAAGGATTGGGGCTTGGTTTAACCATCAGCAAACGGATTCTCAAAGAGATGGGCGGAGACATTACCATTCTCCCGTCATCCCAGGGAGCCTTGTTCGTTATTTCCCTTCTGGCATCTTCTCACTATGAAACCGCTGCATAAAGTCATTTTCATCGACGACGAGAAACATATCCGCCAGGCCAATACGCAGACTCTGGAACTTGCCGATCTGCAGGTCCATAGCTACGAGACGGCCGAAGATGCCCTGCCGCTGGTCGATCACGACTGGCCGGGAGTCATTGTCTGTGACATCAGGCTGCCGGGGATGGATGGTCTGCAGTTTATGGGCAAGGTGCGCAGCATCGACCCCGATCTGCCGGTGATCCTCATTACCGGGCACGGCGATATATCCACCGCTGTCAAGGCGATGCGTGACGGGGCGTATGATTTTATCGAAAAACCCTACAGCTCCGAACGGATGGTGAAAACGGTGCAGCGGGCGCTGGAAAAAAGGGGACTGACGCTGGAAAACCGGGTGCTGCGCCGCGAGTTGGAGGCACACAGCGCCCCGGGGCCGCGAATCATCGGCAAGACCCCGGAAATGGAGGCATTGCGAGCCACCATCGCCCAGATTGCCGACACCGGTGCCGATGTGTTGATCCTCGGGGAAACGGGTACCGGCAAGGAGCTGGTGGCCCGTTCGCTGCACGAACAGAGCCGCCGAAGGTCGAAGAACTTTGTGGCGCTCAATTGCGGTGCGGTCAGCGATTCACTCATTGAAAGCGAGTTGTTCGGTCACGAGGCCGGGGCCTTTACCGATGCCAGGGAGCAACGGGTCGGCAAATTCGAGTACGCCAACGGCGGCACCCTCTTTCTCGATGAGATCGAATCGATGCCGTTGCGTGTCCAGGTGCACCTGCTGCGCGCCCTTCAGGAGCGCACCGTGGAACGGCTCGGGTCGAATCGCTCCATTTTGCTTGATTTGCGTGTGGTCGCCGCCGCCAAATCCGATCTCAAGCAGTTGGCCAGACAAGAGAAGTTCAGGGAAGACCTCTATTACCGGCTCAGTGTCGTGCGTTTGCGGTTGCCGCCGCTGCGTGATCGGCGAGAGGATATACCCTTGTTGTTCCGCCATTTTGTCTTGGTGGCTGCGCATCGTTACCAGCAGGAGGCGCCGTTGCCGGACAACAGCCAGATCAACGCGCTGATGGCCTATTCCTGGCCGGGCAATGTCCGTGAATTGCGTAATGTGGCTGAGCGTTATGTGCTTCTGGGCGCTCAGCACGGCTGGCAGGTGGAGCGGCTGATGAGCGGCGGCCCGATTCAGGGAGAGGCGCGCAGCCTCGCCCAGCAGGTGGAGCGGTTTGAGCGGAGCCTGATCGAACAGGCGTTGTCGGCCAGCAACGGTTCCATCAAGAAAACCATGGATATCCTCTCCATTCCGCGCAAAACCCTGTCAGATAAAATGCGTAAATACGGCCTCGATAAAAGCGACTTCAAAGATTGATCCGGGGCCAACCCAGGCCAATTATCGGCTGGGGTCCTGGCGGATTTCCCCGGACTCATCGACAGTAATTGGCGAATTTCCGCCAATTACTGTCGATGAGTCCTCCCCATTCTCAGAAATACCGAGCCTCATTTTTTTGTGAACTACAGGTCTGATCTTTGCATACCATATCCTGTTTCACCGACCTGCGGCAACGGGCACTCTCCGTCTGCCGCCCCCTGTGTCATTTGCAGAGTTCGTTGTATCCGCAGATGCAGGGAGATGGATAACCCATTAATTTGAGGAGGAGTTGTTATGTTGCGAAAGGTTTCCAGAATTCTTGCCCTTACCGCGGTTTCAAGCATGCTGGCGATCGGTTCGGCGTTTGCGGCCCCGATCACCATCAAGTTTGCTCATGTGGTGGCCGAGAATACACCGAAAGGGCAGGCTGCCAACAAATTCCGCGACCTGGTTGCCGAGCGGATGGGTGATAAGGTGGTGGTGGAGGTGTTTCCCAACTCCCAGCTGTTTGGCGACGACACCGTCCTCGAAGCCATGGCTCTTGGCGATGTTCAGTTGGCCGCCCCGAGTCTGTCGAAGTTCGATCGCTATACGAGATCTCTTCAAGTGTTCGACCTGCCTTTCCTGTTCAACGACATGGCCGCTGCCGAGCGTTTTCAGAAAAGCGAGGTTGGCAATGAGCTGCTGATGTCCATGGCCGACAAAGGCCTGATTGGCCTTGGCTATATCCACAACGGACTCAAGCAGATATCCGCCCACAAGCCGCTGCGGGTCCCTGAAGATGCCAAAGGGCTGAAATTCCGTATTCAGGCCTCCAACGTGCTGGCAGCCCAATTCGAGGCACTCGGTGCCATGCCTCTGAAAAAGCCGTTCTCCGAGGTGTTCACGCTGTTGCAGACCAAGGCCATCGACGGTCAGGAGAACACTTGGTCGAATATCTACTCGCAGAAGTTCTTTGAGGTGCAGCCCTATATCACCGAGTCCGACCATGGCCTGATCGACTATCTGGTTGTTACCTCTACCGAATTCTGGGAAGGACTGCCCGAAGACCTGCGGCCGGAGATCAAGAAGGCCCTTGACGAAGGTATCGCCTTCGGTAACGAAGTGGCAGCCGAGAAGGAAAACAGCGACAAGCAGCGGATCATCGATTCCGGCCGGTCCGAGGTCATCACGCTGACCCCCGAGCAGCGTGCTCTGTGGGTTGAGGCCATGAAACCGGTGTGGCAGAAGTTTGAGGAAGAAATCGGCAAAGATCTGATCGACGCCGCTTACGCAGCCAATCAGCAATAAGAGCCTCTTTTCTAGACGGAAAGTTGCTGGCTGAGGGCAGGCAACCCGTGCGCGGGGGGCCTGCCCTCTATCATGTCCTCCGATTTTTTTGAGAGGTCGGTAATGTTCTTGAGAGTGTTAAGCAAAATAGAAGAAGGGATCATCGCCTTTTTTCTGGTCACCATGACCCTGCTGGTGTTCATCGATGTGGTCATGCGTTTCGGCTTCAGCAAGGCGTGGATCTGGTCGCAGGAACTGACCTTGCATCTGTGTGCCTGGATGGTCCTGTTCGGGGCCTCGTATTGCTTGAAGCTGGGTGCCCACATCGGTATGGATGCGTTTGTCAAGCTGTTCCCGCGGTTGGGGCGCAAGATCTTCACCGCCGTTGGCTGCGTGTTGAGTCTGGTCTACTGCGGTTTGATCATCTACGGCGCGTGGATTTATCTCGGCAAGATGAAAAAGCTCGGCATCAGCCTGGAGGATCTGCGTTTCATCCCGACCTGGGTGGCCCACAGCATCCTGTTGATCGGTTTCGTTTTTCTTGGCATCAGGCTGTTGACCCTGCTCTGGTCGGTTGCCTTCGGCAGTACCGAGGTCTTTCGTGATTCCGACGAAGCGCAGGAGAGCATGGAGATTGTCGAGCAGTTGAAAGGAGAGGAGGGCAAGGCATGACCACCGCTGCATTGTTTATCATTTTGTTCACCTGCATGCTCATCGGCATGCCGATCGCTCTGGCACTCGGTCTCTCCAGCATCACGACCATCCTGTTTTTTTCAAACGATTCGCTGGCGTCGATTTCTCTGAAATTGTTCGAGGCCATGTCGAAACATTACACCTTGCTCGCCATTCCGTTTTTCATTCTGTCGTCGGCCTTTTTGTCTACCGGTGGCGTGGCCAAGCGTATCATCCGGTTTGCCACCAGCCTGGTCGGCCATATCAAGGGCGGGGTGGCCATGGCCTCGGTTGTGGCCTGCATGATCTTCGCCGCCGTTTCCGGTTCGTCGCCGGCAACCGTTGCCGCCATCGGCAGCATCTGCATCGGCGGCATGATCAAGATCGGTTATCCGCAGAGCTTCGGCGCTGGTGTCATCGGCACGGCCGGTACCCTGGGCATCCTGATCCCGCCCTCCATCGTCATGCTCGTCTATTCGGCAGCCACCGAAGTGTCGGCTGCCCGGATGTTTATGGCCGGTTTTCTGCCCGGCCTGTTTGTCGGGCTCGTTTTGATGATCGTCATCTACGTGTACGCTCATATAAAAAGATTGCCGAGTCTTCCGTTTGCCGGCTTCAAGGAGATTTTTCTTTCCGGCTGGAGTGCTCTTGGCGGTTTGATGCTGATTATTATCGTCCTCGGTTCGATCTACGGTGGTATCGCCAGTCCCACCGAAGCGGCCGCCGTGTCCGCCGTCTATGCCTTTGGCGTGGCCTGTTTCGGCTACCGCGACATGGGTCCGATGAAGAAACAGCCCTGGATCGAACCCGGTGAGTCC
>JAUVWB010000130.1 GCA_030604345.1 Desulfofustis sp.
ACGAGTTGTCCCGGGCAATCGGCGAACTTGATTTCGCCGGTGACAAGCTCAAAACCATTTCCCACGAGTTGGAAAGCGGCTTCGAAGTTGAATCGCTGCTCGGTTTCGGCCGTGGCGTTCAGGCGGTGGCGGCTGGAGGTTCGAAACGAGGAGGGGCGGCGGATTTTGCCGAGTTCGACCCGATTGAGCTGGACCGTTACACGCGGTTACACTTGATCATACGAAGCCTCAATGAGCTGACAGTCGACGTGGGTTCGATCTATCACGGTCTTTCCGGACTCGTTCATGAGATGCGTGGTCATGTCGCCAATCAGCAGCTGGTGATGCGGGTCATGCAGGACAAACTGATGCGGGTCAGGATGACGCCGTTATCCGCCATCAGTCGGGCGCTTTTTCGAACGGTACGAACCAGTGCAGCGGAACTGGGCAAACAGGTGCATCTGGTCGTCGAGGGTGAGGATGTGTTTCTTGATCGGTTCATCTGGAACAAAGTGACCGACCCGATCATGCACATGTTGCGCAATGCCGTAGATCACGGCATTGAGCATGAAGCGGAACGGCAGGCTGCCGGCAAGCCTGTGCAGGGCACTATCCGGTTGACCGCTGTGCAGCGGGGCAGCCAGGTTGTGCTGGAAATTGCCGATGACGGTAGAGGGATCGATACCGAGGTAATCAGGCGTAAGCTGGTTGCTCGGGGACTTACCGAGCCGGAAGCTGAACTCTCTGCAGCGGAGCTGCTTGATTACCTCTTCCTGCCCGGATTCAGTACCCGAGATACGGTAAGCCGTCTGTCGGGAAGAGGCGTCGGACTCGATGTGGTTCGCCAGAATCTGACGGAATTGAGGGGAACGGTCAAGGTGCAGTCCAGCACCGGGCTGGGTACGACTTTTGTGTTGCGCATTCCGGTTTCGCTTTCAATAAACAGGGCCGCGATCGTTTTGGTCGGTACCGAGAAATATGCCGTTCCCCTGCAAGACATTTTGGAGATTCGTCGGCTGCCGGCCACCGCGCTGGTCGTGGGAGACTCTTTGCAGGCGGAGGTTGGCCAGGAGTTGGTTCCGTTCAAGGACCTGGCTTCTCTTTTCGGGCTCAGAGAAGGGCTTCCCGAAACCTTTACGGGAGAAAAAGAAATCCCGGTATTGCTGGTTGAAGCAGAGCATGGCCGAGTTGCCTTGGCCATTGACGGCATCGTCGAGCAGCAGGAAATCATCGTCAAGGACCTCGGGTCGCATGTGCAGCATATCGAGGGGATCGGTGGGGTGACAATCATGGGAGATGGCTCGCTGATACCTATCCTTAATATGAGCGAACTGGCGGCGCCGGAGAGGCGAGCGGCTGCGGAGTCGATGGCGGCGGAGACAGAACCGGACGAGACTCCCTTTACGGTCATGGTGGTCGACGATTCCGTCAGTGTCCGGCAGAGTGTGGCACGATTGATCAAACAGAATGGCTGGGTGCCGGTCCTTGCGACGGATGGGGTGGATGCCGTGGAGAAGATAGAAAAGGCCGCGCCCGACACCGTCATCCTTGACATTGAGATGCCGCGTATGAACGGATTCGAATTTCTGGGGATTGTACGCAGCCAGGAGCGATACCGACGAATCCCCGTCGTCATGCTGACCTCACGATACTCGGAAAAGCATCAGAAAAAAGCGGAAGAACTCGGGGCAGACCATTATGTGATCAAACCGTACAAAGAAGAACAGTTCGTCGCTCTTCTGCAGCGTCTGGCCGGAGAGGCGAAGTCGTGAACCAGTGGGCCGGAGGATCATCGTGGTGAAAACCTTCAGTGTCGTCCAGGGCGGGCCGTATCGTCTGGCGGTAGATCGGCTTCACCTGGTTAACGTCTATCCGGAACGAAACGATCCCGTCGATATCTTGGCTGACTGGCAGGTCTTTAGAAAGGAACAGGGCGACGGTGCGGCCGATAGTGTCCTCTACGATTTGAAGGAGTTGTTTTCTCCCCGCCAGGAGAGGTCTGAGGGACCCGGTCGCTTGGTGATCCTGGCCGAGCGAGAGACGGTTGTCGGCGTAATCGTGGAAGTTTTTGAGTCCAGCCATGAACTCGCCGATGACCAGCTGCAGCCGCTGCCACCGCCGTTTCCGGAGGCGTGCCGGCGCTTTTTCCCCCGTCTCGCCATCTGTGGAAAACAGGCGATGCCGGTGTTAACCATAGCTGTGCTGCAGGCTATCGCCACGTTGGGGAAAAGGTCGTGACGGTCGGACAGCGGTTGCGCCAGGGAACGGAAACGATGAGTAATACACGCGAAATTGTGTTGATAAAAGCGGCTATTCAGCCGATCCGGAGACGAGAAGTCTTCTGGATTCTCAGCAAAAGCCAGATTGAACATGTCGTGCAGGATCTACCCATTGTCCCGGTACCGTTTTCTCCTCGTTATCTGCGGGGCGTGGCAGCGTGGCAGGGACTTGTTTTGCCGGTGGTGAGCCTGGAGCGCTATTTTGGCTTCAAATCGGTACAGGGCAGCACAGTTAAAAGGCATGCCATCGTCAAGACCACCACTTCGGCTACGCCCACCACCATAACCCGATTGTTGATCGATGTTGCCTACGATCTTCGCATCAGGCCGTCGATCACCGATTGCGTTCCCATACGAGTAGCCAATGAGGAGTTGGCGGCGCGTGGCTTGCAAGGGGTGTATGAGTGGGGAGCGGACTCTTTATTGCTGCTGCCTGATGTCATGGTGGTCGCTTCGGGAGGCGCAGCGGTCGGGTCATGATCACGGTCAGCGAACTGGAAAACGGTATTCGGGTGGTAACAGAGGCCCTTCCCGGCAGTCGTTCCCTCGCCGTCGGGATCATGGTTCGCACCGGACCTCGGGACCAGGGGCCCGACCAGGAAGGGTTGGCGCATTTGGTCGAACACGCGCTTTTCCAAGGTACCAGCAGTCGTAACAGCCTTGATATCGCCAGGATGATCGATACCATGGGGGGGCGGGTGAATGCCTTTACCGGGAGAGATTACACCTGTTTCAGTGGTCTGGTCATGGATGACCACCGGACCTATGTGTTCGACCTTCTTTCCGATATCCTGCTTAACTCGATCTTCCCTGAAGATAAGCTGATGAAAGAGAAACAAGTCATCATCAGCGAACAGGAAATGACGGCTGATCTCCCCGCTGAACAGGCCCTGGCCGGCCTCAAGTCGACGATTTGGCAGAACCACCCTCTGGGCTCGAAGATCGAGGGCAGCGCTGAATCCATATCCCGGCTCACCAGGGAAGACGTGATCTATTTTCTCCATAGCAATTACCTGCCCGATCGAGTCATCGTGGCCTGTGCCGGCAACCTGGATCACGAAGACATCGTTGCCCAAGTGCGTGATTGCTTCTGGCGGATGACTGGATCATCGGCGCCGTTGACCCATGCTCCAGCTCATTTTAACAGTGGCTTCGTGCGCCACCATCATGGCGGCAATCATGCCTATTTTGCCGTGGGCATAGAGGCGCCGGCGTATGCCTGGCCGGAGCGTTATTGCATCCACCTGCTCAACACGGCTCTGGGTGGAGGCATGTCGTCGCGATTGTACCGTATCCTGCGCGAGGAGCAGGGAGTGGTTTACGATATTCATTCGGAGTACCACGCCTATAAGGACGGAGGGGCTCTGGTGATCTGCGGTTCCTGCCGGCCGGACAGAGTGTTTTCCGTGGTCGATGAGATCATCGAGATCAGTGGCGCTCTGGTCACCGCGGCGCAGCCCATGGCCGAGGAAGAGCTCTGGCAGGCCAAGTTGTATACCGTCGGGCAATACCACATAGATTCTGAAGACCCCTATACGCGGATGAGCAGGCTTCTCACGCAACTTTTCTATTTTTCCCGGGTTATTGGAGTTGAGGAAATCATTGCCGGACTGGAAGGAGCAACAACGGCTGCAATTTCCCGGGTGAGCGGAGACTATTTTCAGAGTTTTTCGGAGAAAGTAGCGGCTTGCGTGGTTGGGCCGGATTGATGGTGCGGCAGAGTTGCCCGAACATGGATGCAAAAGCAGTCATGCCGAAAATCAGAAAAAGGGAGGTAACGCATGGGTATCGATGCATCGGTGAAGAAAAACTGGATAGAGATTCAAAGGAAACATGACGTGCCGGTGAACGCGATCGGTGTGAAGATCAAGGAGAGCGATGCCAAGACCTTGAAGATTTGGAAAGATGAGGGTATCGATAAATTCATGAAGAAGTAGGATAGAATCGGTATGAGTGAAAAATTGATATTAGTGGTGGACGATAGCCCTACCGACAGGCAGATTGCCGTATCAGCCTGTCAATCAAAAGGGTATCGGGTGGAGTCGGCGGCTGAGGGTGAAGAGGCGCTGCGCAAGGCTTTGGACCTGAAACCGGATCTCATTCTACTGGATGTGATTCTACCGCAGAAAAACGGGTTCCAGGTTTGTCGTCAGTTGAAGAGTAGCCCAGAAACGCAGGCGATAAAGATCATCATGGTGACCAGTAAATCGCAAGACAGTGACCGGTTCTGGGGGATCAAGCAGGGTGCTGACGGATATCTGACGAAACCGTTCAGCGAGTCAGAGCTTCATGAACTGATAGCGAAAACGATCTGATCGAGGCAACCTGCTCGGAGCGATGACGAGCTTATCGACCTGCGCTGAAACCATGCGGCAGGTCCGGAGGACAGGTGATGAGTGAAGACAGCAAGAGGCGCTGGGCGCAGGTGAAGCCGTTGCGCTTTATTACAGAAAAGATCCGCAATAAAGTGCTGGTGATTCTCCTTGGAGCAGCACTGGGTACCCTGATAGTCGCCGTGGTGGCCGTGGTCTCCATCAACGTTGCCCAGCGGACCATCGATGAAGTTGTTGATCGAAAGGGGGCAATAGCGACGCTGGCCAACAACGCC
This sequence comes from Desulfofustis sp., assembly GCA_030604345.1. The sequence goes on from JAUVWB010000130.1 coordinate 4,867, forward strand.
GAGATCCAGCTGCTGCTGGCTCGCGAGCTGGATCAGCGCTATCTGCTCAACTATCGCGCCCTCGGTTTTGCAAACGCTCGCGGCGAGTATGTCGTGAAGGTTGAGCAATACGTCCAGCAAGCCGGAGCCATCCTGGCCGAGATCCAGACGAAGGATCCGGGAAGCGAAGTTATTCAGCAAAACATCGACGATGCCCGTCAGAACCTCACTACGTATCTGTCCTCCTTCTTGACGGTTGTGGAACTTACCGAAAAGCGGGGCTATAAGGATCTCGGCTTAATCGGTGAGTTCAGCGGCGATATCGAAGATGTGGAGAAGATACTCAGCAGTGCCGGTCAGCCCGATCTTCTTGTGGCTTTGCAGCAGGTGCGCGGATATGAACGTAATTACCTGCTGCTGGGTGAACGGCAATTCATCAGAATGGTGACCGACGGGGTAGCCGTATTGCAGGCGCAGCTCGAGCGCAGCTCCCTTGCTCCCAGCGTCAAGGACAACGCCACCATCTTGATAGACGAATATCTGACAAAGTTCGACGAAGTGGTGGCGGTGGACCGGCAGATTGCCGATGGGACGAGGTCCTATCGATCGGCCGTCAACAATATCATTCCCACTTTGACCACCATCGTGGAAGCTGTGCAAACCGATCAGGACGCTGCCATAACGGCCATGAAGAAGCAGAATCGGATCGCGTTGATCATCGTGGTTGCCGCCTCGA
>JAUVWB010000249.1 GCA_030604345.1 Desulfofustis sp.
GTTCAGTTTAAAAGGGGAACTCATCGTCACCATCCCCATGGATGTGGTCCGTATCGCCATTCCGCTGGTCATTTATTTTGTTGTCATGTTCCTGGTCAGTTTCTTTATGGCAGTCAAGGTTGGTGCCGACTACAGCAAGACCACTACGGTCGCGTTCACGGCGGCCGGAAACAACTTCGAGCTTGCGATCGCGGTAGCCGTCGCCGTCTTTGGCCTGAATTCGGGCGTGGCATTCACGGCAGTCATCGGTCCGCTGGTGGAGGTTCCGGCGCTGATCGCTTTGGTGAATGTTGCGTTTTGGCTGCAACGCCGGGTTTATGGCGAGCGTTTGAAAGAGTCTGGTGATACGGCACCGGGATGCCGGCGGTGACCGAGGGCCTCATTCCCCTACAAAATCCGTCTCTGTCCCATCACTTGCACGACCGTGACCTGCAGGTGTGAGAAAATCAAGGAAAGCTACTCTCCTGCAGGGGTAACGCCAGCGCTGCTCTCTGCCCACTGCGGTAATGTGAGGTGAATTGCCGATTTGTTGCAAAATTTTTCGCACAATCGGCAGCATGAGCAACGTGAAGCGCTGAATAGGAGGCACTTGTTACCTCCGTTACCGGTTCGTTTCAGCGCGTCGGTTGGGCAGATGCTGGCGCAGCGGTTGCAGGGCGTGCACTGGTGGGTGATCGTGAGGCGTGGCAGCCAGGTCGACTGGAGATCCTGTCTCGCCGGTTCATCGAGCTTTGATAGCACTTTTTGCAAAAATGACACTTTTTCCGGGATTCTTTTTTTTTCAAAGCCGGTCGGCTGTCTGTCCTGCCAAATGGTCGTCGGTGAGCTTTTCAAAACAGTTTTCAGATTCTGGAGGAAGGCTCTGCGCGAAACCGCCTTGCTGTCCGCAGCCTCCTGGTCGTCGTCGGAAATGATTATCATGGCGGCGAACAAACGTTCGATCAACCCTGCGAAGGTCTGGCGGATGGCGAGGAAAGCTTCAGTGGCCTTGACGTTGACGCATGCTGCACAGGGTCCAGTGCGAAATATGATGGCACGACTGCCGCTTGCTCCGATTGACACGAGTACCGCCGGGGAAATAATCCCGAAACAGGGGAGTCTGATCTCCCGTTCCTCATGCTGCGGCTGCCGGGTACAAGAAAAGACGGTTGTGTCGTCTCCGGAACAGCGGCTGCCGATCGCCTGCTCCAGAGCGAAGTCCGAAACAAACACATCGTTCGGGCAGACCGCCCGGCAGCGAAGGCAGCCGGTGCAGCGTTCGGTGGCAAGGTGCACCGTTCGGCCTTCAAGGGTCAGGGCTTGGTGCGGACAGGCTTCCAAGCATAGTTGACACTCATTGGTGTTCAAGCGCTTGCGTAAACAGCGCTGTTCAATCATCACGAGGCTATCATCCGGCTGCTTGCAGTCAACCATTCGGGGCAAAAGGGAAAGTCTCGTCATGAAGGGTTACCTGAAGAACGCCTGCATCCCCACAGACCGTCACCGCAGGAAGGGTTACGAACGGCCCGGCGATGCATATTCAAGCCGCTACCGACGGCACCCTGTCGATCGTGGTCGTCACATGCTGCAACATTTTACCGACAATTCGGTAAAAGTCCGTCCGTGCGTGGGTGATCATCTGGGCTGAAAGTCGCTGAGCGAAGGGGCGAAAGCAGTGAGTGAGAAATGTGGTCAGGCATTCGGTCAAGCCCTGTTCCTTCGACTGTGTGCGTTTAATGAGAAGATAATGAAGAAATTCGAGTTCCACGGCTATGTGGTCAGGCACCATGTTCGCTTCCTGATCGAGTTGCAGACCGGCCTGTCGATAGAGCCTTTGCACCATGGCAGTGGTCTCCCCGAGCAACTGATGGTCTTTCTCGAGATGGATTGAGCCGAAGGGACAGGCGAGCAGTTCGGCTGGACCGACAAAGAGGGCAGCGTAATCGACCTGCAGGGTGGTTAAGTCAGTTTTTTCATAGGCTTCCTGCAAGGCTGTAAAATGCTCTTCCAAGTCAGCATCGTACGCTGTCGCAACGGGGCTAAAGGATGTAAAGAACTCCTCTGCTCCAGCAGCAAGTACGCCTTTCGGCTCATAAAAAAGGACGGCGAGTAGGCGACACGTTTCGCCGGCTGCCATCTGCTTGTCAATATCCATCAGGTTCTCTCCTCGAACGGGTGAACCGGCGGCTTGGGGATAGCCGCCGGCCCCTATGCATACGGTTTCCGGGGGTGGGAATTTCTACCCTATGCCTTGAATTTGTTGATGTAATATACGTTTGGTTCGGTACCTTCTTCTTCTTTCAAACGCATACTCTTGTGACTTTTCAGAAGCTTGGCAATCTCGCTGTTCGGATCGGTCACATCGCCAAAAACACGGGCCTCTGATGGGCACGCCACAACACAATAAGGCTCGAGTCCTTTTTGCAACCGGTGATCACAGAAGATACATTTCTCAACAATACCGGGCCGTCGCACCGCTTCGTAGTCTGGATGGCGGAAGTCGGTCTTGTAGGGAGGAACGGCACCTGCCACAACGGCAGTTTCCTTACCCGACATGGTACCGGCGTAGAGCCGGGAATCGTCGCGATAACGCGCATGCGCCTCGACTCCTTCTTCGTTGTAACTGATAACACTGTACTGTACGATATCCCCGTCAACCGTGTCGGCGCTGTAGGGACAGGCGTCCTGACAGGAAAGACAGCCGATGCAGCGTTCATTGTTATGCATGGTGATGCCGCTAGCTGTCTTGAACATGGCCTTGGGCTCAACCGGGCAGGCGTCCACGCAGGGGGCATTGCTGCAGTGGTTGCAGAGAACCGGGTAGTTGGTATAGCTGACGTTGGGATAAGTACCTTCCACCTCGATCAGGTAATCGGCCCAGTTGTGGCTCTGGCCGTCTTTACGATCTTGGGTGTTGTTCTCGGTTTTACAGGCCAAGCCACAGGCCCCGCAGCCGGTGCATTTGAGAAGATCTATTACCATTCCATATTGTGGCATTGTGGGTTACCTCCGTTATATTTTTTCGATGCTGACGCCGGTAAATCCGCCATTGCGGGCTGTTGACCCGGTGAGCCGATCGTATTCGTCGGGCATGATATCGTTGAAATTGGCCCCGCGTGGTTCGAACTTTTTGAAGTCTTTGCTGGCCACCCGGCCGTAGGCCCAATGCCCTTGGCCGTAGCATTTAGCCGCTGTCCCCGGTTGGATCCCCTCCCAGAGTCGAGCCCGAACGGTCAAACTACCGATAATCGAGGTGACTTTGACCATGTCGCCTTCATTGATACCGAGCTGAGCGGCATCGACCGGGTTGATCTGGATGACATCTTCGTTGACCAAGTCGCCTGGATCGCACTTTTTGAAGGTGTAATACCAGGGGAGATTGGCACTTCGTCCCTCCCTGTTGAATCTCGACTTCATGTCGATCAGATCGAACGGATAGCGATCCTTGTCACCATGGCGCAGCGGGGTTTCATAGTGGGGAACGAAAGCCTTTTCACCGGATGCCTCATAGTTGGTGACCTTGAGCACTTCGTCGATGGAAACCTTGTGCTTTTCGGCATGTTCGGCGAGCACCTTTTTCA
>JAUVWB010000396.1 GCA_030604345.1 Desulfofustis sp.
CCGGCGGCCGTCACCGAAGCCGCCTGCTGGTACGCAACCCGAGGAAGGTGCAGGTCTCGGTGGCTGACCGGGTTGATATCCGCACCGGCTCCACCTTCGATACGGCCTCACTGACGGCGGCCCTGGAAGGGGTAGACACCGCCTTCTATCTCATCCACTCCATGGGGGAAAAGGACGATTATCGTCGGCTCGACCGGGAGAGTGCCGAGAACTTCCGCCGCGCCTGCGTAGCGGCCGGGGTCCGCCGCATTATCTACCTGGGAGGACTCGGGGTTCGCCACAGCGCCAGCAAACACCTGCTCAGCCGGATCGAGACCGGCGAAGTCCTGGCAACCGAACCGCACCGGATCGACACCATCTGGTTCCGGGCCGGCGTCATCATCGGCTCAGGGAGTGCCAGCTTCGAGATCATCCGTAACCTGGCCCAGAAACTGCCGGTCATGGTCACCCCTCGCTGGGTCCGCACCAGGACCCAGCCGGTGGGAATCGAAGACGTCCTCTCCTATCTTGAACAGGCGATCGACCTTGATTATCGCGGCGCCCTGACGGTCGACATCGGCAGCGACCCGCTCAGCTTCCAGGATATGATCATCCAGGCCGCCCGGGTCATGGGTCTGCGCCGCTTCCTGTTTCCGGTACCGGTGCTCTCGCCACGCCTCTCCTCCTACTGGCTGATCCTGTTTACCCCGGTGCCCTACCGGCTGGCGTCAGCACTGGTGGAAGGGTTGAAGAGCGAGACGGTCCTGCAGAACGATCATGCGGCCAGATACTTCCCGGCGATCCGTCCACTCGATTACCGGACCGCGGTACAGGCGGCACTCATCGAAATGGAACACAACCAGGTAGTGAGCCGCTGGTGCGACAGCAGCGGTCTCCAGGCCTGCGACATCACCGATTTCGATGACCCGGCCGGAGCCATCCTCCGCGACATCCGCATCGTCCCTTTCAGCCAGGGAGCAAGCCAGGAGGCCGTCTTTCACAGCGCCTGCCGGCTCGGCGGCGAGCACGGGTGGTTTCGTTACAACGCGCTGTGGCGGCTGCGCGGCCTCATTGACAAACTGCTCGGCGGCTATGGCCTGTCCCGCGGCCGCCGGCAAACAGGGGAGCTGCGGGTCGGCGATGCCATCGACTTCTGGAAAGTGGTCGATCTGCGCGCCAACAAGCGCCTCCTTCTCTACGCCCAGATGAAGCTCCCGGGCCAGGCCTGGCTCGAATTCGACGTGCAGCCCGACCAGCTGGTTCAGACCGCCCACTTCATCCCGCGCGGCCTCCTGGGCCGGCTCTACTGGTACAGCATCATCCCCTTGCACAACCTGGTCTTCGCCGACCTGGCCCGAGCGGTGGTACGAGCAGCCAGCCGCGAGTGATCATTCCGGACTTTCAAAAAGGCAAACCCCTGCCTTACCTGACACATTTTCTCTTCAGAGCCGCAAAAACACCTTGCAAACCCCTGACAATTCCGGTAGGCACAACATAACTCTTTCTTTTAGTCAGGTAATAACGGTTCGCCTACCAGGCAGAGGATCGACCAGAGACCACTTGATAATGACGTAACTGCAACCGAACCACCGGAAAAAACAGAGCAAAACCGGAAATCAATTCTTGGAGGGGGGAATTATGTTTCTGGTTCGCACGCTCGTTGTCATCGTCTTTTTTTCGTTGACCGCCGCCATCTCGACGCAAGCGGATGAGCGCTGCCGAGAACCCGTTGGTACATTGGCGGCCATCGAGGGCCGGGCGGAGGTGCGCCTGGCCGGCCAGACACGATGGGAACCGGCGCGGCAGCACCATGTCTTTTGTCCCGGCGATCTGCTCCGAATCGGCAACGGCGGCAGGGCCGCGATCGTTCTCGTCAACGAGACCGTGCTGCGCCTCAAGCAAAACAGCACCCTCACCTTCGCCGGAGAACAGGCTGGACGATCCCTGCTTGAATTGCTCAACGGGGCCCTGCACATCTTCAGCCATCGGCCACGCTCTTTGCAAGTAGTCACGCCGTTTCTCAACGGCGCCGTGGAAGGGACCGAGTTTCTGGTCGTTGCCGAGACCGACCGATCCCAGATCATCGTTTTTTCCGGCCTGGTTCGGGCCTCCAACG
>JAUVWB010000193.1 GCA_030604345.1 Desulfofustis sp.
AAGCTTTCGCTACCTCTTCGACTTGGCCAACCGCAACCTGGTGCGCAAGTTCGAACTCACCGACCTGCGCCGCAGCGAGCTGAAGTATTTCAGCACCGCCCTCAACGAACTGCAGTATTCCAAGGGCAAGCTCTACGCCCATATCGGCAAGGTCCGCAGCCCCGACATCCTGGTGATCATTGCCGATTTCCTCAACCACGTATCGGATATCGATTGGGTTTTGGTATCCGGCATTCACAACGAAAAGCTGGTGGTGATCTTCCGCTGCGACGGTTACCGCAAAAGTGCCGGCAAATTGGCGGCCCAGGTGTTCGGCCAGATCGGATCGGCCGGCGGCCACAAAGGGGCGGCCCGGGCGGAAATTCCATTGAAAGCGCTGGCGATGACCGAGTATGATATCAATACCCAGACGCTGAAGCGCTTGACCATGCGCCACTTGAAATAGCGGCAGACCGGCAGCGAAATCTTCCCGGAAAACAGGCTCGAGCGTGGCGAAACGGCCGGTACGCCGGCTTGAACCCGAGTTGAGCGGGGTGTCGTAATGCTGAGACCCACAACTTTGGCGATGATCCTGGCCGGGGGCCGGGCCGACGAGTTGAACGTCCTCACCTACTACCGACCGAAGTCGGCGGTCCCGTTCGGCGGATTTGTGCGGGTGATCGATTTTGCGCTCTCCAATCTGATGAATTCGGGGATCGAGAACATCGCAATTCTCAGCCAGTACCGCAGTTATTCCCTGATCAACCATATCGGCACCGGCGCCGCCTGGGATATGATCGGCCGTTATCGCGGCATCTCTATCCTGCCGCCGTTTATCGATTCCCAGCAGAATGACTGGTATCGCGGCTCTGCCGATGCCGTCTTCAAAAACCTCGATTTTATCCGTTATCATGCCCCGGAAGAGATCCTGATCCTCTCCGGTGACCATATCTACCAGATGGATTATCAGGATGTGATTGATTACCATCACAAAAAGCAGGCCGATCTGACCGTCGTGTGCAAGAAGGTGGCCCGGCAGCGTGCCTCTCGGTTCGGCATGGCCGCCATTGATGACGAGGACGGACAGCGCGGAGGTCGGGTAATCAACTATCAGGAGAAGACCGAACGGCCGGAAGGCGAATGGTCGTCGCTGACGGTGCTCTGCTTTCGGCCTGAGGCCCTCTATCAGGCCCTCGCGGAAAACCAGGCGGACACCTCCTTCGAGTTCGGCCGGGATATCATCCCCCGTCTGATGAGCCAGGGCAAGCGCATCTATGGTTATAAGTTTCACGGCTATTGGGGGTACACCCGGACCATTACCGAGTACTGGCAAGCCAACATGGACCTGCTCGGCGACGACCCGCAGATCGACTTGGAGCAGTGGGGTGTGCGCACCAATCTGGATCATCGAAACCTGCGCGGTCATCAGCCGGCCCTCTTCGGCGCCCAGGCGAAGATCAGCAACAGCCTGGTTTACAACGGCTGCCTGATCGACGGGACGGTACGCAATTCCATTATCTTTCCCGGGGTTTCCATCGGTCCTGGCGCCATTGTTGAAGATTCCGTGATCTTTTTCAACAACAGCATCGGTCGGGAGTGTCGGATCCGCAAGACCATTTCCGACGTCAATACCTCCTTCGGTGCCGGCGTTCGGATCGGCCAAGAGCCGAAGGGGTCGGGCGAACAGATCAGCGTCGTCGGCTGGAACAATCAGGTACCCCCGGGGACGTCCATCGGCCCGGGAGCGACGATCTCGCCCAGTCTGGATGCCACCAAGTGGCCCGCACAAGTCGAGGCAGGGAGGGTGCTCTCATGAGAAGAAAAGCCAGCGAGGCCCTCGTCCTGCTGCTCGCCGGCGGTGTTGGCAGCCGGCTCAACCTGCTGGTGGAGACCCGGGCCAAACCGGCGGTCACCTTCGGCGGGCTCTACCGGATCATCGATTTCAGCCTGAGCAACGTCATGAATTCCGGGCTCAACCGGGTTGGAGTACTCACCCAATATAAGCCGCTGTCGCTGATGGGGCATATCGGCACTGGCGACGCTTGGGACTTCACCGGTCGCAGCCGTTTCGTCAAGATCCTGCCGCCCCGTACCGGCATGAAAGACTCCGATTGGTATCAAGGTACCGCCGATGCCATCCGGCGTAATATCGATTTCATCGAGTCAAATCCCACCGATGAGGTGCTTATCCTGTCCGGAGACCATATCTATCATATGGATTTTTCGGCGATGATCGAATATCATCGGTCCAAGAAGGCTGATGTTACGGTCGGCATGATGGTGGTGCCGAAGAGCCAGATCCATCAGTTCGGCGCCGGCATCACCAACCAGGACAATCGTATCGTCGATTGGGAGGAGAAACCGGCGGCGGCGCGCACTAACCTGGCCTCCATGGGCATCTATGTGTTCGATCAGACATATCTGCTCAAAACCCTGGCCAGAGACAAAAACGAAATTGATTTCGGCATGCACATCCTGCCCTGGGCCATCGACAACGACAACGTCTTTGCCTATCCGTTCTACGGTTACTGGCGCGACGTGGGAACCATCCAGGCTTACTGGGAAGCAAATATGGATCTGCTCAAGCCGGAGAGTGGCATATCCCCCGAGGCTTGGCAGATCTGCACCAACGTCGAAGCGGAAGGGCGTGATGCCGACCGTCCTGCGACACGTTATCTGGCCGGGGCCGATGTCCGTAACTCGCTCGTTTCGGCCGGCTGTGTCATCAAAGGCGAGGTGATCAATTCAGTGCTGTCACCTGGGGTGGTGGTGGAAAGAGGGGCCGTCGTGAAGGATTCGATCATCTTTCGTGATTGCCGGATAGAAGAAAACGCCACCCTCGATCTGGTCATTTCCGACAAGTTGACTTGCTTCGGAGCCGGCTGTAAGGTCGGCATCGGCACTCATCACGACATTGCCAACCGCCTCTATCCGAAACACCTCTATACCGGTATAAGTCTTGTCGGAGAGTTTGCCCGAATTCCGGAACGCATGAGAATCGGTCGCAACTGCATAGTCCGTTGCAACGCTACACCGGATCTTTTTACCGCGCCGGTACTGCAGGATGGGGAGTCGATCTGAGGCGGTTCAGCTCGGTCGGTGGCGGCTGCGGCGAAGATATCAGGGCCGGGAGCGGAGCGTTGCGAGCATTGCGATAGACAAACTGCCGCAGTACACAGTCCAGATTCAGTAATTTTCGCCTGGATGTGGCATACGTCTGAACGTATCACATGTCGAGAGCGATTGCCTTGGTGTTGGCGATGTGGGTTTTTAAGGCGTCTACCGCCCCATCAAGGTCCTTTTTCTTGATGTTGTCCAAAATCTGTTCATGTTCCGCACAGGCCTTTTCCAGACGTCCGGCCTGTTGCGCCGATGGGATATACAGCAACCTGACAAAATTATAGATGCTGTCAAACGTTCGGGAGACCATCTTTCGTTCGCAGAGTTCAACGATATGCTTGTGAAAGAGGATGTCGCTCTCGATAAATTGCCTGTAATTATCGCTCGCCAAGACTTTTTCATTGAGCTTTTGGAACTTGTCGACCGGGAATAGAGCAAAATTTTCTCCCGAATTTTCCAAGGCATAGGTTTCGATGAGGAGCCGCAGGTCGTAGACTGCTTCAATGTCGGACCGCTCCAGGGTAACGACCCGATAACTGCTTCTGGGGCTTGACTGTATAAGGCCTTCCTGCTCCAGCTTGTTGAGCGCCTCTCTGATTGGGGTAATGCTCAACTCGATGGTTCTGGCCATCTCGTCGATGATGATTCTGTCACCCTGGAGGAGTCTGCCAGAGAATATCATACCCTTGATTTCTTCGTAGGCAATGTCTCTCAGGCTCTGATGTTTTCTTCTCGCTGTCATAACCGAAATGGGATTTGTTAAGGTTGGTGGATATCGGGGCGGTTATCACGGTCGTTTACAAGCTATATAGCAATCTTTCCGAAGATTAAAGCAGTCTTTTTGGGCCAGCCCAGGACGGCCGTCAATTGGATCTCCTGTCGTGTCTTCTGGCCATGCCGTTACCGCCGCTTATTCGGCCATGGGACTCATCTCTTTTTAGTATCCCGATACACACCGGTTCGTCCGTCGGACGTGTCCCTCGGTCTCGCGCGTGATCGTCTTTGTCCTATAATATATAAAAATATTATAATCTTATATCAGACACTGGACGGCCTTTCATCTTGTTTCAATATTTTTCTTGACTTCGCTAAAATCATATATCATATAATATATATCATGCATGAAAGATGGCAAGTACTTTTGGTTGTCGTCTTGCCGCTGCGTGATCAGGCCAAGAGAAGCGAGTTCCTGGAGGCATCAAGTGAGCAGGGAGGACTACCATGTATGATTTGCTGATCAGAGGGGGAACGGCTGTTTTTC
>JAUVWB010000209.1 GCA_030604345.1 Desulfofustis sp.
CAGCGAGAGTGTCGGGGTGCTGCGTAACACCATGCGCACCACGATGACCGACAAGGTCAGCGTCTTTCGCACCGAAAAGAGCATGACCGAAGCCATCGAGCAACTGCTGGAACTGCATGAACGCGCCACACGGGCGCCGCTGACCGGACGCGGCCTGGCTGGGAACCAGGAGCTGCTGAATCGCTGGGAACTTGACAACCTGCTGCAGGTGGCCATGACCATCAGCCAGGCTGCGCTCCACCGAAGAGAGTCGCGTGGCGCCCATTTCCGTGACGACTATCCGGTGCGTCAGGATGCTTTCGACTATCATACCTTGACATCGATGAACACTTTCGGGGCCGTGGAGATCGGCAGACGGGAGATCGATATGAGTCTGTTCAAGGCCGGTGGACCGCATCATGAAAAATTTGACTACATTGAGCGCAAATATTGATCCCGGCGACCGTTTTTCGACAACGATGAACCCGCTGTACTGAGTGAGTGGTGGAGAACATGAAAACGACGTATGACATTGAATTGAGGATCCGTCGCTACGATCCCGATCAAGACCGAACCTGGGTACAATCCTATCGAGTCGAAGCCGGCCGGATCATGCGCTTTGTCGATCTGTTCCGCAAGATAAACGACGAGCAGGACGCCACGCTGACCTGGGGCTCGTCATGCGAGCACGGGCAGTGCGGCAGCTGTTCGGTGCGGGTCAACGGGAAACCGTTGCTGGCCTGTGAGCTGCTGGTGGAAAATGCGGTGGCCTCGTTCAAGACCACCACCTTTTTCATCGAACCGTTACCGGTGGCTAAGGTCATCCGGGACCTGGTGATCGACACCGATCAGGCCTATGCCCGGGTGGATCAGGTGAAACCGTATATTATTACACCGAAGCAGCCGACCGTCCAGAATGGAGCGCACCAGATCAGCCCGGATGAACTGGAGCGCTATGTCGATGCCACCCGCTGCATCAATTGTTTCAGTTGCGCCGCCGCCTGCATCTCCGATCACAGCACTTTCCTCGGGCCCAACGCCATGCTGGCCGCCATTGTGCGGGTCATGGACCCGCGTGAAGGAGAAAAACGGCAACGACTGGATACCATTTACAGCGAAAACGGGGTGTATCGCTGTCACTCATCGCAAGCCTGTACCTTCGTCTGCCCCAAGGGTATCGATGTGGCTCATTTCATGGCCATGGCCAAGCAGGGGGCGATCACTGTCGGCTGAGATAGCCGTAAAACACGTAGGTCGACAATACGAAAACTCTGTTTTGAGGAGATGCCGATGACAATCACCAGTGAAGTGGCGCGACGTTGCCTGGAAATCGACTACGATAGCTTGCCCGAACCCCTCAGGGACCGGGTTAAATCCCTGCTGCTCGATTATCTCGGGGTGGCCATCCGCGGTGCTTTGAGCGACTCCTCGATACCGGTCCATCGTTTTCTTGGCAGCCGGGGCATGGCTCACGGCGGCGTCCCCGTCTGCGGCACGCGGCTACGGGTCGATACGCCCTATGCGGCTCTGGCGCTGGGCGTTGCCTCGCACTCCCTGGAGCTTGACGATGTGGTCAATGCGGCGTCTCTGCATCCTGCCGTATCGGTCATGTCGGCGGCCCTGGCCGTGGGAGCCCAGATCAACAGTTCGGGTCGGGAATTGATGGAGGCGATCGTTGCCGGCTATGAGGTAACCGTCAAACTCGGCATCGCCCTTGATCCGGCGGCTCATTATGCCCAAGGGTTCCATCCCACCGGGACCTGCGGGACCATGGGTGCGGCCGTTGCTGCGGCGCGACTCCTGCGGCTCGATCGCCAGCGGCTTATCAACGCTTTGGGAATCGCCGGCAGCCAGGCAGCGGGATCCATGGAGTTCCTCGCCGACGGTAGTTATACCAAGCGGTTTCACGCCGGCTGGTCGGCTCATGCCGGGGTCGTGGCCGCATTGCTGGCTGCCGAAGGGTTCACCGGACCGGGATCGATCATCGAGGGGCGGTTCGGTTTCCTGCACGCCTACTCTCCTGCCGCTGATCCCGACAAGGTGCTGGCCGGTTGGGGCGACCCTTACGAGGTCATGAACACCAGCATCAAACCGCATGCCTGCTGCCGCTACAAGCAGGGAGCGATCGACTGTATCCTGCAACTGATGCAGCAACACCAGCTTCGTCCCGAGGACGTACGGAAGGTCCAGGTGGCCATCCTCAAGGCCGGTTATGCCCTCGTTGCCGATCCGCCGGAGGCGAAACTGAAACCGAAATCGGTGGTCGACGCCCAGTTTTCCATGCCCTTCGGGGCCGCTATCGCGATGCTCAAAGGTAATGCCTTTCTCGATCAATACTGTCTGGAAAACGTCGAGTCAGCGGACGTACAGCAGCTGATGGGACTGGTGGAGTGCGTTCAAGACGCCGCCATCGAGCAGGATTTCCCGCGCACCTGGCCGGCCAAGGTGGCAATTACCACCAGAGCCGGTGAGACCCACCACTGCCGTATCGATCATCCCAAGGGCGATCCGGAAAACCCGTTGAGCTGGGAAGAAATCATCGCCAAGTTTGACAACCTTGCCGGGGCGGTGCTGGATGGAGGTCGACGCAACGATACTGTGGCGCGAGTGCGGGCGCTCGAGCAGTGCAGTTCAGTGCGGGAACTGATGGAGACACTGCAGCGTTAAGATCGATTGGCGGGTGCGCTCTGCTCCTTGCCGGTCACGGTGGGCGCACTACCCTTTCAGACAATACCTCAGGGCCGCCTCGATGAGGTCCGGGGGTAGGCCGCGCAGGCGCCAGATGGCGGCCTGTTCCCGGCAATGCGCGGTCAGTTCGGGAATCTGCTCGATCGTGATAGCCCACTCACTGAGCCGAGGCCTGCTGCCGCCAGCCTCGAGAAAGGACTCGATCGCCGTCACGGTCAAAGCGGCCGCCTGCGCCTCGTCAGCCGCGTCGATGGCGAACACCGCACGGCCAAAAGCGGCCAACCGACCACTGAAGCTGCCGATCTGAAACGCCAGCCAGCCCGGAAGCAGTGCTGCCAGTCCGGCGCCATGGGGGATTTCCTGGCGGACCGACAAGGCATGTTCCAGCGCATGCAGCGGCATGGCAATTCTGCCCACCCCGGCGGTCATGATCCCCGACAGGGCCAGTGATCCGGCCCAGAGCATAGTTGCTCGATCCTCGTAGCAGAAGGGATCGCGGAGCAACCGGCAACAGGCCTCGATGGTCGTTTTGCTGACGCTCTCAAGCAATCGCCGTTGCAGCGGAGACGTCTCGATTTCGGCGGACAGGTACACTTCCAGGCAATGGGTCAGGATGTCAACGGCCCCGTACAGCGTCTGAGCCGGCGGAACCGAGATGGTGAGTGACGGATCGACCAGGCTGGTATGCGGGAAGAGCAGCCGATGGGCATAGCCGAATTTTCTCTTTTTCTCCTCGTGGGTGAGGACCATCCCACCGTTGTATTCCGAGCCGGAACCGGCCACCGTGGGAACCGCCAGTACCGGTAGACTGCGCGTGAGAGGCTTCTTGCCGGTGAACAGCTTCCAGAGATCATGGTTGACGCAACAGCCGGCGGCGATGGCCTTGGCGGTGTCGATCACCGAGCCGCCGCCGACGGCGAGCACCCCCTGGCAGTGGTGACGGATAGCCGTGGCGATGCCGGCCCGGGCGCCGGCCAGGGTCGGGTTGCTCCCAATGCCCCCGTGTTCATGAAATTCCATGTTCGCCGCGGCCAGGGCGGCGACGATGGTTTCATACAGTCCGGAGCGATGGATCGATGCTTGGCCGTATACCAAAAGGAGCGGGCCCGGCCAGTTGTTGAGTTCGGTAGCCAGGTTCGACAGAGCGTGCCGGCCGAAGATGATCTTGGTGGGATGGTGGAGAACAAAATCCTGCATGGCGTCATGATGGCCAGAGGGCCGCGGTCAGGGCTTGAAACTGTTCGACGGTCAGGGTCTCCCCGCGAATTGACGGCGACAGGCCGAGGGTGGTGAGGGCGTGCAGAATGTGCTGCCGGCGATGCTCCACAAGGGATGCCCTCGGCTCTTTATTTTCTCCCAGATCCAGCGTGCTGGCCAGCAGGTTGTTGAACAGAGTCTTTCTTCGACTGGCGAAGGCTGCCCGCACCAGCTGCTGCAACCGGTCAAACGGTACCGGTTGGGGTTGGTCATGCAGA
>JAUVWB010000010.1 GCA_030604345.1 Desulfofustis sp.
ATCGAGCGGCCGGGATCAGCGTCAGGCTGGCGGTTAACGGACTTCAGGGATGCCGCTAATGGAGAAGGCCAGAAGCGCTGAGCTGCAGCGGGAAATCGACATGCTGCGCCAGGAGATCAGGGTCGCCCGCGAAGCGGCTCAGCTCACCGCCGATTTCGTGGTCCGACAATTCGAGCAGACCGAGCGGATGCTGCGCCGGGTCCAGGTGGCCAACGCCGAGCGGCAGGCGGTGCTCGATGCCGCCACGCAATTGTCGATTATCGCCACCGACTTGGACGGGACCATCCGACTGTTCAGCAAGGGCGCCGCTACCCTGCTCGGCTATCGGCCGGCGGAGATGATCGGTAAGCGCACGGTCCTGTCTCTGCACTGTTCCGAAGACCTGGTGCAGTACGGAGAAAAACTCAGCGGCATCGTCGGGGCCGATTTTCATGACATGCGCGTCTTCGATTTACTGGTCAAACAGAAGCAGAGTCAGGCCCAGGAGTGGTCTTACGTGCGCAAAGACGGCACCCGTCTGCCGGTCAGTCTCTCCGTCACCAGCCTGCACAATCCGGACGGCAGAGTGGCCGGCTATCTCTTTGCGGCAATGGATATGACCTTGCAGAAAGAGATGGAGCGGGCCCTGATCGAGGCCAAAGAGGCGGCCGAGGCAGCCAATGCCTCGAAAGGCGATTTTTTGGCCCGAATGAGCCATGAGATTCGGACTCCGATGAACGGTGTTATCGGTATGGCCACCTTGCTGGAGAAGACCGGCCTTGACGTCAAGCAGCGCAGTTATGTGGAAAAGCTGATCGGTTCGGCCAATACCCTGCTGCACCTGATCAACGATATCCTCGATTTCTCGAAGATCGATGCCGGCCACCTGCGTCTCGAGCATGTGGCTTTCAACCTCGAGGACATCCTCGGCAATATCGCCAACGTGGTTGGCATGCAGGCGGAGAAGAAGGGGCTGGAATTCCTCTTTCGCATCGATCCCCGGGTTCCGAACCGGTTGATCGGCGATCCGCTACGGCTGGGCCAGATTTTGATGAATCTGGCCGGAAACGCGGTGAAATTCACCGAGCATGGGGAAATAGTCGTATCTGCCCAGGTGGAAGACCAGCGCCACAACGACCTGACGGTCCGTTTCTCGGTCAGAGATAGCGGCATCGGCCTGCAGGGAGACCAGGTCGACGCACTCTTTTCTGCGTTCAGCCAGGCCGATGATTCGATTACTCGGAAGTATGGCGGTACCGGTTTAGGGCTGGCCATTTGTAAACAATTGACGGAGTTGATGGGGGGCAGGATCTGGGTGGAGAGTGAGCCGGGCAAGGGTTCTGAGTTCATCTTCACCGCCCGTCTGCAATGCGCGGAACGACAAGACCCGGCCCGGACGATGCTCTTTGATCAACTGGTCGGGCTGAAGGCCTTGGTGGTCGATGACAACTCCATTGCCCGGGACGTGTTGTCGTCGATGCTGCGTTCCTTAAAAATAGAGGTCGATACCGCCGTGGATGGGGAATCGGCTCTCAGCCTGCTGGAACAAGCGGCCCGGGACGGTGAGCCGTATGAAGTGGTCCTGCTCGATTGGATGATGCCGGGGATCGACGGTATCGAGACGGCCCGGCGCATCAGGGGGAACAAGGACATTTCCCGTATTCCTGCCATGCTGATGGTCACCGCCAACGCCCGTGAGGATGCCTACATGGAGGCAAAGAATGCCGGACTGGATGCCTTTCTGCTCAAACCGGTATACGCCTCCATCATGCATGACACCCTGCTCGACATCATCGGTGTCGAGACCCAGGTCAAGACCAGTCGGATCGATGAGCACCGGCAGCTGGTGGACCTGGGCACGCGACGCGGTTCACGGATCCTGTTGGTCGACGACAACATCATCAATCAGGAGGTGGCTGCCGAATTCCTGCTCAGCGTCGGTATGGAGGTCGACATCGCCGGGAATGGCCGGGAAGCGATCGAGATGCTGAACCGGTCATCCTATGCCTTGGTGTTGATGGATATCCAGATGCCGGGGATGGACGGTCTCGAGGCCACCAGACGGATTCGTCGCCAGGAGCGTTTCCGGGATCTGCCGATCATCGCCATGACCGCCCATGCTATGACCGGGGATCGTGACAAAAGCCTGGCTGCCGGGATGAACGATCATATCACCAAACCGATCGACCAGACTATTCTCTACCAGACTTTGCAGCGCTGGATTCCGGCCGGGGCGCAAACCGGCTTGTCGACCCCGACGGTCGAGCCGCAGGTCGGCGACGGTGTAGCCGTGCCGATATTGCCGGGAATCGACAGCGACCAGGCGATCAGGGTGCTCAACGGCAACACCCGGCTGTTTCGCAAGATGCTCCATGAATTCAAAAACGAATATGCGTTGTTGCCGACTCGGTTGCGGGAGTTAAGCGAGGCGGGGAACTGGAGCGAGATAGGTGTGTTGGCCCATACCCTCAAAGGCGTGGCCGGCTACATCGGCACGCCTGATCTCGGAGCGACTGCTCGGAGGTTGGAAGACGCCTTGAAGGAGGGACGGCGCGACGAGGCCGGCGGCTTGCTCATCGCTTTCATCGATGCCGTTGACGCGGTCCTCTCAGCTTTGGCGGCGCTGCCGCCGTTAGTCGTCCCCCCGCGACAGCCGGATTCCCGATCAGGGAACCTCGATGCCGAACAGCAAGGCAAGAGGCTGCGCGGGCTGATTGGACAGCTGGAAAGGGGCGAAGCGGGTGCCGAGCAGGGGTTTGCACAGCTTCGTGAACAGCTGCAGGTGGTCGGGGGCGAATCGCTGCTGCAAATGATCGAACAGAGAATCGACGATATCGAATATGAAGAAGCGGCGGCAGCTGCCCGTGAGCTGCTCACTCTTCTCGAACAACAGACGGAATAAATAGGTGATGTACGAAAATCCCCGAATCTTGATTGTTGACGACGAGAAAATGAATCTCAAGGTCCTTGCCGACCTGCTCAAGGAAGATTACGTGCCGGTGTTGGCCCGCAACGGCGAACAGGCCATTCAGCATGCCTTGAGCGATACGCCGCCGGATCTCATCCTGCTCGATGTCATCATGCCGCAGATGGGCGGGTACGAGGTTATCAAGTATCTGAAGAACAACGACAAAACGAAAAATATTCCGGTTATCTTCGTCACGGCACTCAGTTCCACCGAGGACGAGGAGTTCGGCCTGCGGCTCGGGGCTGTCGACTACATCACCAAACCGTTCAGTCCGCCTATCGTCAAGATCCGGATCCGCAATCATCTACGCATCGTTCATCAGTATAAATTGCTCGATCAGTTGGCCCACCTCGACGGCCTAACGGAAATTTGCAACCGCAGACGTTTCGAAGAAGAGTTCAAGAAGGAATGGGACCGGTCTCTGCGCAATCGATTGCCATTCTCGCTGGCGATGATCGATGTGGACTATTTCAAACAGTACAATGACCACTATGGGCATGCCATGGGAGATTTGGCTTTGCAGCGGATTGCCAAGGCCCTGTCCGAGGTGCTCCGACGACCGGCAGATTTTATCGCTCGCTACGGCGGGGAAGAATTTGTCATGCTGATGCCGGAAACCGATCACCAGGGAGCCATGCAGGTGGCTGAACATTCCCTGAAAAAGGTGGCTGGTCTGGCGATCCCACATCATTATTCCCGGGCTGCCGATTACATCACCGTCAGTATCGGCTTATCGACCATCCATCCGGCAGTGGCCGCCTCACAGAAGACGTTCCTCGCCACCGCCGACCAGAATCTCTACCGCGCCAAAGAGGGTGGGCGCAACCGCGTCGTTGGTAGCGTCATCGGCCGAGATGCGGTGTCACTTCAACATCTTTGCTGAATCCGGATGCTCGTCCGCCTGCGGTTGTCCGTTTGACGGGCGGAGTTTGGAGGGGCTTCTTTCCGGGTAACAAAGAAGCCGTCGCCTTGCCTCATTCCAGGAAGTTTGATGTTTGGCCAGGAACACCTCCGGTCATGATGACGATGCGGTGGTCTTCTCGGGCAGCGCGCCGATGGCGTGCAGGGCGCGCTGCACCTCTTCCAGAGCCTCCTCGCTCAGCGGGGTCTGGGGAGGCAGCGGGTCGCCGACCGGGTAGCCTTGCAGGTGCAGGCCGCCCTTGATGCAGGCGGCCAGATTGTAGCGAGCAAAAGCCTGGTTCAATCCCCAGAGACGCCGTTGCAGGTGCATGGCGTTATCCCAGTCGGCCCGGCAGCAGAGGTTGTAGAGTTCAACGCTCTGCCGTGGCGCCAGACAGGCCGGTCCGGCCATCCAACCGACGCCGCCGATCATCATCACGCAGGCAGGAATATGTGCTGAGGCGGCGAAGATTTTCATTCGTCCTTCGACTCGATTGATGATCGACAGCAGGCGTCCGGTATTGGACGAGGCGTCTTTGATGTAGTTGATGTTGTCGATATGACTGAGACGATCGATGGTCGGCAGGCTCAGGTCGGAACGCTGGAAATTGGGGTTGGTGTAAAGGACCACCGGTAGTGACACGCTATCGGCAATAGCTTTGAAATAACGGTACACTCCTTCGTCGGTAACCGGGAAGTAGGCCTCAAGAATGGCCAGGATTCCGGCGCAGCCCAGATCTTCATACTCCTTTGCCTGGTAGACGGCATCAGCTATGGTCGTTGCCGCCACTCCCGCCACGACTGGGACTCTACCTGCGGCGGCGGCCAGTACGACTTCGACGATGCGCCGTCGTTGCGGCCAGGAAAGATAGGCGAATTCGCCGGTGGATCCGAGCGGTGTCAAGCCGTGGACGCCGGCCTTGATCAGGTCGTCGCAGAGCCTGGTCAGGACTTCTTCGCTGATTTCACCGGATGGGCCGACCGGCGAGACAAGGTAGGGGAAGACGCCGTGAAAAGAGTGGTCACTCATCAATCGCTCCGAGTTTGCAAGGAAGAAGTGGACGGGGAAGCGACCCGTGGTTCGTCGGTCGTGTCTGGTGCTGAATCTTTGCCACTATACCTGTGCCGCATGGTGTCCGCAAGAGAGCGTCATCCGAATCCGCGCCATCTCAGGGTCGGTCTGTGGTGGCAGCGAGACGACGGATGGTCGTGACCGCCTCGCGCGGAATCTCGGTGCGGATGCCCGATGCTGATGTAAGAATGAGCCGGTCGGGTTGAATGGTCAGGTGGGGGACGACCAACGAACCGCCGGAGGCAAGCTCTATGTAGTACAGGTAGGCTCTGTCGGGTTCGCTCGTGGTTTGTTCGTGGTCCTGCACCTGCCGAGTCGCCATCTCTCGGGTGACACGGTCGAGCATTTCGGCGGTGACGACCAGATCGTTCTCAGGGGTTTTCGATTCGGTTGCGTGGGGCCACAGGGCGGTGTGCCGGTCCGGAAGACTGGTGAGAACCGTTCGCCATGTCCCCGGGACCTCGAACAGCAGCGTGAACAGAAAAACAGCGAACATAAGTACTGCTTTGACAGGGATCCCGAGAATTGCAAGAGGCGGTGCCGGTTCGTTCATGTTTGAGCGTGAGCAGTCCCGTCGTTCCTGGCGAAAGACGGAACCGTTTGGGATGACGGTTGTTTTTTGATCGTTGTTTTGCTATACGAATGATAGGTGTTATCCGGAAAAAAATCCAGAGGGACAGAGATGATCATTCGCGGTAGTCGAGCGGAGTTGGGACGGAAAGCGGCCGTGATTATCGCTGAGGCTCTCAGAAACGTGTTGGAACAACGTCCGCTGGCGATCCTCGGTGTGGTTGGTGGCTCGAGTGTCGGGGGCGTGCTTGGCCACCTGGGGGAGCAGACGCTGGCCTTCAATCGCGTCCACCTGTTCATGATCGACGAGCGATTGGTCCCAACTACCCATCCAGACTCGAATTTTCAAGTGGTGGCCTCTTTTGTCGAGCCGTATCTGCCGGAGGCAAACCTACACCCCTATCACCATGAAGAAGCCGATCCAGGGGCTTCGCTGGAACGCTATCGGCGCCTGTTGGTCGATTACGGCGGCCGTTTTGACGTGGCTCTGCTGTCGGCCGGCGCCGATGGCCACATCGCCTCGTTGTTCCCTGAACATGAAACGATCAGAAGCGATCAACCATTCTTTCTGCTTACCGCGACCGCGCCGAAACCGCCGCCGGGGCGGATGAGTGCCTCAAAGACATTGATCGGCAATGCCGGCAGTGTCGTTTTGTTGTTTTTCGGGCATGAAAAACGTGCCGCCTTTATCGATTTTCTCGCTGATGAACACGCTGTCGAGCACTGTCCGGCCAGGCTGGTAAAGCGCGTTCCCGAGCGATTTATTCTCACGGATTGTAATGAAGGATCTGCATGAAACAGGACAAACAGCTGATCGTCATTTTCGGAGCCACGGGAGATCTGGCGAAGAGAAAGCTGCTGCCGGCTCTGCTGCGGCTGTTGCGCCGGGGGGAGCTGGGAGCGACAACGCCGATCGTTTGTCTGGGCCGCAAGGAGCTTGCCACCGAACAGTATTTTGAGTGGCTGCAGGTGGAACGATTTCTGCCTGACGATGAGCCTGAGCTGTTGCAGCGGTTTGCCCGGTTGCTCCACTATCGCCGGTTTGATCTGGAATCCGGGACCGACCAGCACTTGCGTCAGATCCTGGTCTCGTTTGCCGATGTCTATGCGGCCGGAAACATGCTCTTTTATCTGGCCCTGCCAACGGACACCTTTACCGCCGTGGCCCGGTTGCTCAAACCACTCTTGCAGGGACCCGGCTGGAAACGGGTGGTTTTCGAGAAGCCGTTTGGCTCCGACCTACCCTCCGCCCAGCGGCTCAATGCGGTGATTTCCTCAGCCATGAGCGAGGAGCAGATCTTTCGTGTCGACCATTATCTTGGCAAGGAATTGGTGCAAAACATCCTCTTCCTTCGTTTCGCCAACGAGATCTTCTGCTGCTCCTGGAATCGTGATGCGATCGACAACGTTCAGATCACGGTGAGCGAGACCCTCGGCGTCGAAGAGCGTGCCGGATATTACGATGGTAGCGGCGCCATCCGGGATATGCTGCAGAATCATCTCCTCCAGTTACTGTCCTTCACCGCCATGGAACCGCCCGGAAGTGGCAGTTCCGACGCTATCCGCGACGAGGCGGCGCGGGTGCTTGAAAAGCTTCGCCGGCCCAAGGCCGAGGACGTGGTGGTCGGTCAATACGGAGGAGGAGTGGTTGGAGATCAGGCCATCCGCCCGTATGTGCAGGAGGATGGTGTGCCTGCCGGCTCATCCACCGAGACCTATGTGGCTGTGCGCGCCTTTGTCGACACCCCGCGCTGGCAGGATGTGCCGTTTTACCTGAGGACCGGTAAGCGGCTGGAGCGTCGTTATGCGGAAATTCGGATTATCTTCAAGCAGCACCGCTGCGATGGGCTGGTCCGTAACGATAAACCCAATATGATCGTTATCCGTATCCAGCCGGACGAGGGGATTGCGCTGGCTTTCAATGTCCGTAGACCCGGTTCGGAAAACGAGTCCGAGTCGGTCCTGATGGATTTCTGCCATCATTGTCATTTTGGTCCGAACACACCGGAGGCCTACGAAGCGATCATGGCCAGTGTCATGCGTGGCGACCCGCTTTTATTCACGCGCTGGGACTGGCTGCAGGCGAGCTGGCGATTCATTGATCAGCTCCGGGAGGTGATGTCGCCGGTGGCAGTGTATCAGCCGGGAACTTCCGGCCCCGCCGAGGCTGATGAATTGTTGCGCGGCGATGGCCGGTCGTGGCTGCAGCCGGCGTCGGAGCGCCGCCGCTTCGTGATCGACACCCTTGCCGGACGTGCCAGCGGCAGCCCGTTGCCCCTGAAAAACGGTTGATGCTGTCGTCAATCGTCACAAATGAAACCGCTTGACACCAATGTGGTACCCGGTTACCTTAAAAGTAATTAATGAATTGATTAATTTACACGCGATTGGGTGCTGCATCGTAGTACCTGTAACTTCGTTGTTTTTCACCAGTTGTCCTGCTCATAGCGGTTGATTTTAGCGCTTCGATCTGTCACTATGGGCTCGTTATTCGCCTCGCAGGGGGGCTGGTCCTGCCGTATTCTCCCTGTGCAGGGTGGCGATGATAGCCTTGGTGGAGGGGATGGCGGCACGAACCGGGAGCCGGTGAAGCGAGATACGATACGCCGTACCGGAGAATGACGTGAAACGGCGCTGTGGACGGTCGATCCGGTGGAACCATTACGAGAGTAAGAAATGAAAATCAGAGAACTGGAAGCCTTGCAAGCTGAATCACCCGACATCCTGCCGTCCAGACAGCGACGGGATTTTCTGAAAATGGGGTTGGCGGTAACCGGGGTTTATCTTGGTGGTTCCGTCCTGTCCCTGACGTCGGTCATCGACGCCCGGGCCGATAGCGTCGTTCCCAAACGCGGGAAGTATCCCTACAGCCCACATTACAGCATGGTTCTGCGGGAACATCTGTGTATCGACTGCGAGCTGTGCAAAGACGCCTGCGTCAAGACCAATCATGTGCCGCCGTATGGTTATCGAACCACCATTCTCGAGCGAAGACGCGATATTGTCGATGGCGGGGAGGAAACCATTTTCATGCCGGTTCTGTGTAATCAGTGCAACCGTCCGCCATGCGTTCGCGTCTGTCCGACAACCGCCACCTGGAAAGACGAAAAGACCGGTATCGTGGTCATGAAGAATGACCGCTGTATCGGCTGCAAGACCTGTATGGCGGCATGCCCCTATAATGCCCGCTACTTTAACGAAGAAACGAGAGCTGTGGATAAATGTGACTTCTGCTGGGAAAGCAGATTGTCCAAAGGAGAGACCAACCCGGCTTGTGTGGAGGCATGCCCGGCC
Source organism: Desulfofustis sp. (assembly GCA_030604345.1). The sequence goes on from JAUVWB010000010.1 coordinate 8,784, forward strand.
GATGTCCGGGTGTTCGGTGACCTGGGTGACCCGAAAAGCAGGGTCTACCAACTTGTACATTCCCCCGGCACGATTGTGTGGGTGCTGCGTCCGGAAACCGGGGCCATTCCCAACGTATTCTATATCAATATCTGAGGTGCGTCGACAGGCGTCACGCAACCTTGAACCAATTATACCAGTGACGTTCGGAAGGACCGGACGATGCGGGAGAAGGGAATGAAAAAGATACTAGCGTTTGCCGCGGCCGTTGTCGTCTTGGGAGCCTGTTTGGTAATCTCTGCGGCGGATCAACCCGCCAGCGAGGCGGAGCCGTATGACGAAGATGCCTATGGTCCGGAAAAAGAGATTGTCTGGAACCAGCCGGTCAAGGGTGTGACCTTCAGTCATAAATTGCACACGATGGACATCGGCCTTGATTGTGAATCGTGTCATGACGACCTGTTCGAGATGGAGGCAGGTGCTGCCGAGGCCAATGACGATTTTACCATGGCGGCCATGGGGGAGGGCCTGTACTGCGGTGCCTGTCATGACGGCAGCTCCGCATTCGACGTGAATTCCCAGTGCGGCTCCTGCCACCTGGAGCCGGAGAACCCCATCGTTTGGACCAAACCGGTCAAGGCGGTGATCTTTGAGCACAAAACACACTCGCAAGACATTGGCCTGGACTGTGAATCGTGCCACGACGATCTGTTCGTCATGAGGGCTGGTGCTGCCGAGGAGGCCGACGACTTCGTCATGGCCTCTTTATACGACGGCAAGTACTGTGGTGCCTGCCATGACGGAAGTACCGCTTTTGCCTCGAACACCCGCTGTACCACCTGCCATATCGGTGTCAGGGGGTACGCCCGGATGACCGGTGAAGGTGCATCTGCCGAACACGACGCCCAACACTAAACTCGCCCCCTTATTCGGAGGGTCCGACGCAAGGCCCGGACCCTCCATCACTTCTCCGTTCCCCATCATTTTTGCCCAGACCGGCTTCAAGGTAATCACTTCGCTGAGGGCGCATTTTGCTTCCTGAGCTTCGGGGCGAGCTATATATTTGGTATCATGTGTCTTTTTACTCAGACTCGAGAACTCCTCCATCATTGGAAAGCAGCGATTCCAGGAAAATGAACGACGGTTCATTTTATCTATCGGTAATTATTCTGAAATTATCTCTCGTGAGAGTGGGCTAACTCTGCGCCCGCTTAATCGTGCCGATGGGCGCACTTTGCGCCTTCTGGGGAAAACTTCTTTGCTAATGAACCCCTGAATTTAAGCATTTTAGATAAAGATTAAAAGTTTTATCGTTTTACATATCATGCTCTTACGTTGATCGCCTCGTCGGCTCGAGCCATGTCGGAGAAGGTTGGCACATCCCTTGCTTTATAAAAGGCAAAGCTTAGTGGCAACAACTCATACGAAGGAGGCTCCCATGGCCGCAACCTATCTGAACACCGCATCGAACGTATCGCTTTTCCCGGTCCTGATCGGCGAGCGATGGCGACAAAAGGCAAGTGAATACTTCTGGTTCTCGGTGTGCTTCACGCTGTTTTTGGTTCTTGGTCCTTTTGCCGCCCCGATCGCCTTGGGGTTTGTTTTCAGTAACCACAGCATCAACGCGGATGCGGTTGAGCCGCGCCGTCTCGATGAATAAATCACCCATCGTCGTACAACAACATATTTCCTGAGGAGGAACCATGTCTCTGCAATCTCAAGCTGCCGTTATTCAAGAAAGGGAGTTTCGTAAGCCGCAGTTCAATGTGCTGCTGATGGCAATGCTGGCTCTCGTGGCCATCGGCGTCTCGGCCGGAATCTATGCTCTTTACGTGGGGCATCATCACTCCCTCGGCGTTACCCGTGAAGTGCCCTGGGGAATAGCCATCAGCACCTATGCCTATCTGGCGATCATCTCCACCGGTCTCTGCGCCTTGGCGGCCCTGAGTCATCTGTTCGGTGGTAACAACCTGGCGCCGCTGGCAAACCGGTTGGTGTGGCTGTCGGTTGCTGCCATCATGGGCGCCTTTCTGGTTATTGGTTTGGAATTGGAAAACGTCTGGCGGATGCCGTTGGGGGTTATCCTCTATCCGAATCCCACCTCCAATATCTGGTGGATGGGCACGTTGTATGGCATGGCGGTTGGTATCATGATGGTTGAGCTGTTTCTGATCGTCACCAGACGATACAAACTGGCGGTCATTCTCGGTGTTTGTGCTGCGGTTACCGAGCTTTTCGCCAACAGTAATCTTGGCTCGGTCTTCGCTTCGCTCAATGCCCGGCCGTTCTGGTACGGTTCGCAGTTGCCCATCTTTTTCCTCGCTTCCGCGTTCCTTTCCGGTGCTGCAGCCATCGTCCTGTTTACCCATGTCTCTTTCGCCTTGCGCCAGCGTTCTGTCAGCAAAGAGACTTTTGAAGCGATGCAGACCGGCGGCAAGGTCATGATGCTGATGATCTTCCTTATCGCTATCGCCACCGGGTGGAAGTTCCTCAACGCCATGGTCGGTTCGGAGTCTCTGGGAGAGGCTGCAGCAGTGTTGACCTCGGGCTCGCTGTCCAACAGTTTTTGGGTCTTTGAGATCGGTATCGGCCTCGCTCTGCCCTTTGTCGTCCTGCTTTTCACCAGACTGCAATCGGTTCAAGCCATGTCCTTGGCGGCGCTGATGATCCTTGTCGGCCAATTTTTCTCCCGTTTCAATCTGGTGGTGGCTGGGCAGGTGATTCCGCAATTTCCCGGCATTGAAGGTGCCTCGCAATACAATCATTACGCGGCGACTGCGCCGGAACTGGCCATTGCCCTGAGTGGCATCGGGGTACTTGGGGCCTGTTTCCTGATTGGCGAGTATTATCTTGGTGAGAGTTTCAGGCATCATCATGAGCAGTAAGACGAGCCCCTGGTGCACCCATGATCATACGGAAGGAGGCCACCATGATCGCTGAAGATGAAGCAATATTCACCATCGGAATGGCGGCGAAGCTGCTCGGCATCCACCAGAGAACCTTACGCAATTACGAGGAGAGTGGGCTGGTTCGGCCGCAGCGAAAAGGAAAATGGCGCTATTATTCCATGCGCGATATTAAATGGATCGAATGTCTGCGGGAGATGATCCATGTCCATGGTATCAGCATCAATGCCGTGAAAAAGCTGCTTGCCTACACCCCCTGTTGGAATATTATCGACTGTCCCTTTGAAAAGCGGCAGCGGTGCAGCGCCTTTTTTTCCAACACGCTGGTTCCCAGCAAAATAAGAAGGTTGGAACCGCTGCCACAGCGCAAGAAAAAGAAAGTCGTGGCTTACTGATAATCCCCGCTCTCAATCCATCCGCTGAACATCCCCCCCTCATGTCTCATGTGCCGGTGAGGGGGGTCTTTCCCATACGTCCATAGCCTTTTTCCTCGCTAGAACTCTCGCCTTACTATCAGGCCGCTCCGGCTATCTGGTTCCGGAGGATCAGCCATCCCTGGTTGGGGATATGCAGCGCTGGTCGCCAGCCCCGTGCTCAGCTTCCTGGTCGTGCTGATGCGGCAGAAGCGCTCATAGGACCTTCACCGGGAAAATGGGCGCATTTTGCGCCATGGTGAGGGGTGCAGGAAATATGGAAACAAAATGCGCCCATAGCTCATGGTGCTGAGAGATTCTTTGATTTATATACAACCTAATGAAATAAATAAAAATAAATGATCGATATCTGACATTGTCGGATAAATTAATGGCAAGTAAAGGAGATTAATTAAAGTAAATATGTTGACAATTGCTCTTTGCAAATATACTATCGACTACAACTCAGAATAATCCATGGGACTCCTCGTGGATGACGAGAACAACGAGGCGGAGGACACTCAGATGGAAGGGCTCTTATTCTTGGTTTTCTGGTTTGGTTGTGCCATCCTTCATACCTGGTACGACTTGAAGGTGAAGCATTGGTTCCGGTCGCTGTTGAAGCGGAGCGCTTGAGGCGGGGTGGGTCCGAAGGAGTGAACAAAAGATAATTCAAAAGGAGTGCTGGAGATGAACAATTTACTGGCGGGTGTGATTCCTCAGGAAGGGGGATTGGAATCCACAAGTTCTTGGAAGTATACGGCTTCCCTTTTTCTCCTCGGCTTGCTCAGCGTGGCCGGGGTGGCCTACGGCGTCCATTCGATCGCAGCCGGTCATGAGCATACCTTCGGGGTGACCCGCGAGGTCCCCTGGGGATTGTTGATTGCCGCCTACGTATTTTTTGTGGTCACCTCGACCGGTTTGTGCATTGTTTCTTCGATCGGTCATGTGTTCGGTTTCAAGAATTTTGCGCCAATTGCCAAGCGTGCGGTATTTCTGTCGATTGCCACGATCGTTGCCGGATTTTTGGTTATTGCCTTTGAAATCGAGAACTCCTGGCGTATGCCGGTGGGTAACGTGATCGGTGCCAATCCCACCTCCAACATCTGGTGGATGGGGACGCTTTATGGGGCGTATCTCTTTTTCATGATGGTTGAATTTGTCATGCTCCAGAAAGAGCAGCATAAAACGGCAACCATGTTCGGTTTGGCCGGTTTGCTGACCGGTGTCGTGGCCCATTCCAATCTCGGCGCCGTGTTTGGACTGCTCAACGGGCGTGAATTCTGGCATGGTCCCTATATGCCGATCTACTTTATCATCTCGGCTGCCATGTCCGGCTGTGTGGCGATCGTCTTTTTCACCTATCTGGCCTATCGCTTCAATAACTGGGAAATGAGCGACGACATGAAGAAATCGCTGCAGAGCGTTGCTCAATTGGGTGCCTTGATGATGGCCGTCATCCTCTTCTTCACCTCATGGAAGATGATCGCCGGCGTTACCGGGAACCCTCCCGGCAAATATGCAGCCATGATGACGCTGGTGAACGGTCCCTACGCCCTCAATTTCTGGATGGGAGAAATCCTGCTCGGCATGGTCCTGCCTTTCGCCCTGATTCTGGCGGTACGGGGCGGAAATATGCGGGTGATCTTCGCCGCCTCGGTAGCCGGCATGATCGGTATCTTCTTCATGCGTTACGACTTGGTTATCGTCGGTCAACTGG
>JAUVWB010000295.1 GCA_030604345.1 Desulfofustis sp.
GCAAAAGAACGCTTTCCGGGGCCACTGTTCCGTTTTCTGCATCTATGCCCGCCTCTTGGAACAGATGCCGGAGGGACTCCCTGCCATAGGCATGAGCAGTACGCAGGCAGAGAATCGGTTCACGATTGTTGTGGGCACAGATGGCCCGCATGGCGTCTGTGCCAAAATGGGCTTGCCACCTCCGGGTGAGCCAGGCGGGGTGATTGAGCAGCGGCGGGTTGCCACGGTCGGCGGCGATGGACGCGGCAAGCACCTCTTTGCGCCGCAGAGCTTCGCGCAGAATCGCATTGGCAAAGCCGAGGAGCTTTTTCGGTAACCCGGCATAGCGGAGCGCCTCAACGGTCTCGTTGATGGCAGCGAAGGCGGGGGTACGGTCCAGGAAAAAGATCTGATAGAGGCCGACGGTTAGCGCCTGGCGAACCCATGGATGGATCTGCCCGGCGGGTCTGGTGCATAGTTGCGCGACGAGGAAGTCGAGCTGGTCCCGGTGGCGGAGAACCCCAAACACCAGATGCATGACCAGATGCCGGTCTTTTTGCTGGAGATCGGATTGCTCAACAACCGTGTTCAGAAGGGAAGAAACGGGACGCCTGGTACGGTCGAGTCGGCTCAACGTTTCAATGGCTGCGTAGCGAGCGTTGGCGGCCATCGGTTGGTCATGCTATCGGGAAATGGGTGAAAAGCCTGATCATGGGGTATTGTTTAATCTACCATCGACCCATTTGTAAAGAGAGCGGCAGATTGTGCCGGTACCTGGTATGAACATGGAAAATGAAAATCGGGGGATTTATCAGATGGACACCGGGGCCGGCTATTGTTACGATTGAATGGGTAACGCTATTCGTAGGGCTTAAGATTTCTTTTTATTTTCAGGGAGTACTGGTATGGGGGGCAGGATCTGGCAGGTGCTTGCTGCGTTGATTCTGACGATTGTCTGGTCCGCGCCGGGGGCGGCGGTTACGCTGGATCTGGTAAAACAGCGAGGCGAGCTGAATTGCGGCGTCGCCGGCGGCGTACGAGGATTTTCCGACGCTGATGAAACAGGGCGATGGCAGGGACTTAATGTCGACATCTGTCGTGCCCTTGCCGCGGCGGTCATAGGCTCGAGCGAGAAAGTCGCCTATGTCCCGCTTACCGAAAAGGCACCGCTCACCGCTTTGATGTCAGGTAGGGTTGATCTGATTGTCATGGATACTCCCTGGACCCTCACCCTCGATTCATCGTTGGGTATACGGGTGGTGGGTACCAGTTATTACGACGGTCAGAGCTTCATGGTACAAACGCGGCTCGGCCGGAAAAGTGCTCTGGAACTGGAAGGTGCATCCGTCTGCGTCCCGGGCGGTGAGGGACTGGAGGATCATTTTAACGAATACGTGAAGGAACATGACATCCGAGTCAAATCGATCCGGCACGAGACATTTTCCCAGGCTGCGCGGGTTTTTGCCAATGGGGGGTGCGACGTGCTCACCGGCAACCGTACGCGGCTGTATGGATTTCGTCAGTCCCTGGAACGTCCCGGTGCCTATCTGGTGTTGCCTGAGGTCATTTCCCGAGAGCCGCTTGGCCCGATCGTCAGGCGTGGTGACGACGGTTGGTTCGCCATCGTCCGGTGGGTATTGCATGCTTTGATCATCGCCGAAGAATATGGCATCACCAGTGCTTCCGTCGACGAGGCGTTAAAAAAGAACGATGACCCTCGAATCAGTGCGTTACTGGGTCAGACGGCTCCCATTGGCCGAGGGTTCGGCCTGGACGACCGCTGGGCGTATCGAATCATCAAGCAGGTGGGGAATTACGGCGAGGTCTTCGAGCGAAACGTGGGCCACCTGTCCTCGCTGAAGATGGATCGGGGGCTTAACGCCCTCTGGAATCGAGGCGGGCTGCACTCTGCCCCGCCGATACCGTGAATAAAATACGCGTCGCCTATCGGCCTTTCGCTGGGGAACGGCTCGTTTACGACCCTGAAGCCTTCCTCGTCGGGCGTTGACCAGTGGCGCCTGACCGCTTCTTTACAAATCGCTGATCACATCGAAAAGGACGTTGTCGGCGGTGATCTTTTCGCGATTGCCAATGGCCGAACGGTAGCTGTTGTCCAGCATAGCCTGGAAGACATCGGCGAATGATCGCAGCTGGGGTGCGGTGGTGGCGGTTATCTCACTGAGCCGCTGTTGTTTTTCTGTGACGGTGATACCGCTCAGGTATTCGTTCCGGGCTGTCGCCCCCCGGGCAGCGGCGCTCTGATGCGGGTCGAAGGTGCCATAGGTGCCGATGATCAGCTGGTCCAGTGCGTGCGGTGATAGATCGATGCCGGCAATGACCGACGGTATCTTCTCAAAGGCCTGGAAGGTCTTGCGGACCTGCGGATCGCGATAGCTGATCAGGGCGATGTTGCCGGTGACGAAGTTGAACTGGGAAAAGCAGCCGTAGGCGCCACCCATCTGTCTGACCGTGTTCCAGAGGTAGTCGCGGGTCAGATAGGTTTTCAGCACTTCAAACGCACCGGTATACCATTCCTGCTTCGGGAACAAGACACCACCCTGCACGTTGAAGACAACTTCTGCAGCTGTGACGAACGCTTCGTGACGGGGAAAAGCCGGTGCTTCGAGCACCGGTTCAACGGCCCGGGGGCCGGATGAAAGTGCCTCCACCAGACGGCTGCCGATGGTGCTGAACTGTGTGATCTCTTGTTCTTCCCCGGTGATCGAAAGTACCACATTGCCGCGGTTGAAGAGAATCCTGGCCATGGTCTGCAGGTCTTCCACCAGTTGTTCTTGCCGTTCTCCATGATTTTTTGCGAACTCACGAAGCTTACGATAGGCAGAAATGCCGTTGATCTGTTCCTGGTATCTGCCGGCAACGCTCAAGCGGGAGAAGACACGGGTCGAAGGAAGATTGTAACCCTCACTCTGCGCGGCATGTTCTGCCCAGGCGTATTCCCGTCGGACGATTTCGCGAATCCGGTTGCCGTCTTGGAAAGAAAGAGACGAGAGCAGATGCGCCATCAGGTCGATAGCTTGTTGGAGGTATTCCGGGAGGACTTTGAGGCTGAGCCAGAGGATGCATCTGACGCGGTCCGGATCGGTATACTGTGAATAGGTGTTCAGCGAGTGGGTGAGTCCGCC
>JAUVWB010000370.1 GCA_030604345.1 Desulfofustis sp.
CCCGGACAGGCGGTGGCCCTCAATGACCAGGAAGGGTTCCTGTTGGCCCTGTTGACCGTTTCGGATATATGGACACCTGATCGGCGTGAGGAGGCGCGGCAGGTCTACGGCACCGACGACCCTGCCGCGCACCCCGGCGTCAGGCAGTTGCTGGAGAGCACCAACCCGTGCTATGTGGGAGGCACGGTGGAAGGGGTAACTCTGCCGATTCACTACGACTTCCTGCAGCTGCGACTGACGCCTTCGGAGACTGTGCGACGCTTTACCATGAGCGGTTGGCGCCGGGTGCTTGGCTTCCATACCGAACACTACCTGCACTGTGCCCATCGGGAGATGGTGCTTGACGCGGCCCGTCGGGTGGGGGCGGCCATCTTCCTGCAACCGGTGGTCGGTCTTGATCATCCCGGTGACGTGGATTTCTATACCCATATCCGGTGCTATCAGGTGTTCACCAGCAAATTTCCGCCCAACATGATCATGCTCGGGCTCTCCCCGTTCGCCTCCCGCCGGGCCGGTCCGCGGGAGGCACTGCTGCAGGCGATCATGCGGCGTAACTTCGGCTGCACCCACTTCATGGTGGCCGAAGACCATGCCGACCCGTTTGCCAGGAGCAACGGGGAGACGACCAGGCTCTTCTATGAGAAGGGGGCGGCCCAGGAACTGGTGGCCCAGTACGCCACCAGGACCGGAATCGAGATGGTGCCACAACAGGACTATTGCTTCGATGAAGAGAGCGGCCGCTATTACCCGGTCAAAGAGGCCCCGTCGGCGGCTGCCCGGGTCATCACCTCAACGGAGTTGCAGCAGCGGATGAGAGGAGGCGAGACGATCCCCCCCTGGTTCGTCTGGCCGGACATGGTGACCGAGTTGCAGCGGGCCTTCCCGCCCCGGTCAAAACAGGGGTTCACGATCTTCTTGACCGGTCTGTCGGGATCTGGCAAATCGACGATCGCCAAGGTGTTGCTGGTCAAATTCATGGAACTCAGGGAACGGCCGGTGACGCTGTTGGACGGCGACATCGTGCGCAAGAACCTCTCCTCGGAGCTGTCCTATTCGCGCGAACATCGAAACCTCAATGTGACCCGCATCGGCTTCGTGGCCAGCGAGATAACCAAGAACGGCGGTATCGCCATCTGCGCGCCGATCGCTCCCTACGAGGAATCGAGACAGGCCAACCGGGCGCTCATCTCGCGCTACGGCGGCTATCTCGAGGTGCATGTCTGCACGCCGCTCGAGGTGTGCGAGCAGCGTGATCGCAAGGGGTTATATGCCAAGGCCCGAGCCGGCAAGATCCAGGGGGTCACCGGCATTACCGATCCGTACATTCCGCCGTCTCAGCCCGAACTGCGCATCGACACCTCGGCCATCACCCCTTTGGAGGCCGCCCAGGAGATTATCCTCCATCTGCAGCAACAGGGGTATCTGGCTTAGCGGCACCCGGCCGGACTTCGCCTATTCGAACTTCTTTTTGATGGAGCGGATGAAGTCCTTGGTCAAGCGGGGATGGGTGCTCAGGACGGAAAACAGCTCCGGGCTGAGCGATGCCTGAAAGAACTCGTCAATCTGTGCATAGGTCAGACCACGGGCCACGGCTTCTTCCGCCTTGCTGGTGACCAGTTCCCGGTCCTCGGGGCGATCGATGTAAGAGAGGATGCCGGACACCACATCGGGCAAGGCCACTTTGTCCCGTAGGTCGGCGAGTTCTTCCTCAAGCTCCTCCTGCACTGCTGCCATCTTATCTTCCATCGCAGCCAAGCGTCCTTTCACTTCGGCCAGATCTTCGCGCACCTGATTGAACTGCTCCATCACCTCCTGCTGATCCAGAATCTGTTTTTGCAGGTCCCTGACCGTCTCGGCCAGGACCGGGACATTTTTACCGGTGCCACCCGGCGGGCTGAAGGTATCGCCTCGTTTTGGCACCGCCTGCGTTTTCTCCGGGCTCGGGATACTGCCGCGAAACCGTTCATAGAAAGAAGCGAGCGCGGAACGCAGGTAACCGGTGAACTCGCGGCCCTTGTCAATGGAGTAGATGGACACGGCACCGAGAAAGAGACCGATGATGATGGCGATGGAGACAACGATGGCGACAAAGAGCCCGATCAGAAAAAGAATCCCGGAAGCGAGTCCGGCTATGCTGCCAAGGAAGCCTTGTGGTTCCGAATTGGCCACAATGGCGATCAGCAAAAAGACGACGAGAAGGATGATCCCGGATTGGATGAGCGGGTTTTTCAGATCGTTTTTGTTCATGGTCTACTCCTTGGCAAAAATGAACCGTCACGGTTCGACCGGTTGTTCACGTCGGTTTCGGGCGCAGCTCTCGGTCATCGGTAGAGCAGCTGTTATCATATCTAAAAAAACACGCAAACGGTGAGCCTGTCAAGCAATGCAGGCAGGGAAGAAGCGATTTCCCAGTTAGGCCGGGCGAGATGGATGTGTCGGAGGAAAACGAGG
>JAUVWB010000263.1 GCA_030604345.1 Desulfofustis sp.
ATGAACAGCAGCATGGTATCGCGAGGCTGGGAGATCAGGTACCAGACACCGAAACCAACGTTAACCAGGGTCAGCAGGAAAAAGACACGCATCCCGACAAAGCGGGCATGAATGGCCAGCTCATCGTCGGCACCACCACGATAACGGCCGACAAGCGCGACAAACAAACCACCTACCGCCAACGCGCCGGTTATCATATGCAGATAACGGGGCAGAAACACCGACTGGCCAGAGGCCAGCAACGTGCCGGAACGATGCTCAAAATAGCGGTTAAACTGCTCCGGCAATGACATCAATAGCATGTTGTTGACAAAGAAATAGGCGACAACCAACAGCATCACCAGCACCGCCAGGCCCACCCATTTTCCCAAGGCCCCCAACCGGATAAAGCGAAAATCGTATAGGTAGGCTCCGTAATAGGCAACGATCAGTATCGGTACGATAGCGATCCAGAACATCCCCATCAGAATCGAACTGGTATAGACGAACTGGCCGTAGAGGACTTGGAGGAACAGCAGGGGGGCAACCCCGAGGTTGACGACAAAAGCGATCACCAGAGGCAGTACCAGAGCCAGCCGATGCGCCAACCGTTGACGCACCGCACCGCCGAGAAAATGCTGACTGACGCCGACCGCCAAACCGCCGAGCATGGCATTCATGGTCAACAGCTGGAGAGGGAACGTAAGAAGCAGAAAAAACTGAAACCAGCCCCAGGCAACCGGGATGGTATCGGCGGCAGGAACGTACATGGTTTCCATCACTGGTTCCTCCCAAGGGTAAACAGGTGGTCTGCCAGGGCGTCTTTTTCTTCGGGACTCCCCTCATAAGGCGGCATTTCTTCGGATAGCTCCTCAAGCCGGTCCAGGGCGTCACGCAAGGCAGGCCGATCCCAGCCGGTAAGAGTGGCACCCAATTCCGCTGAATCGTGGCAGACGGCACACTGTTCTTCAAACAGAAGCGCTCCGTTTGGGACGACGACCACTGGGGCAGTCCCCTCCCCTCGTATAAAACCAGCCAATACTTTCGCTTCTTCCTCCGTACCGGTAAATGGCTCCATCTCCGCCGATATTTCATCGAGCCTGCCGAGGAGATCGACGACTTCGCCTGCCTCCAGGGCCGCCAAGGTTTCGTGCAGGTCTTCGGGAACATGGCAGGCGGCACAATGCTGCTCGAACAACCGGTCGCCGGAGATCACACCAGCCTGTTTGGCAGGCAAGGCGACATCCTTGCCGTGCCACTCGCCAACCAGGTAGGCGGCCAAGGCCTCGGCCTCAGCCTCGGTACCGGCAAAGGGCGGCATGAAATAGCGCACTTCGTGTATTCGTTTGATGTAGGAACTCATGGCGCTGTAGCTCATTCGCGCCGTCTGGACCTTCAGATCATTGTTGAGACCACCGGCGGTGTGACAGGCGTAACACTGTTGGATAAACAACTCCTCGCCGGCTGCCTTCTGGGTGTCCTGGTTCAGGTCCCGACCCTGCACCCAGACGGCGGTCTGAAGAAACCCCTGATCGGCAAGCCGGCTTAAATCGTCTTTGCGGATCATGTTGGAATACATCACTTCGTTGATGGCATAGGGTCGTCGGGCCGCCTCACGGATCCATTCAAACGCCCCCATACTGATCAAGGCGCAGATCATCGCTGCCGCGGCAACAGGCCGAAGATTGAGCACCGGCTTGATGATACCGGCAAGCAGGATAATGACCAGCAGAACCGCCGTGCCGATTGTCCCCCATTGAACGGCGGCGACAATGGTCGGGGATTTGCCGAGTACCAGCCCCATAGCCGGTTCGGGAAGCGCCGCCACGTACCACCAGGCAAACGGCACCGAGGCTAAGAGAGCACCCAGGGACCAGGCGCCGGAAAATCGGGTCATCGCCAACCGCACTTCGGTTTCACGAGTGAACGATGCGCTCAGATAGCCGTAGACTCCGGCCAGCATGATGGCGATGAAGGTCCGAAGACCGAGCGACGGCCAGAAGGAGGGATTAAAGAAGCCGCTCCAGAAATTGCCGTTTTCCAGCCAGGAACCCGGCGTCAGCATGAAACAGATGATACCGTTGATCAGAAACAGCGACATCCAGGCACTGATGAAATAGACCCAGCCCACCCGCAGGTGATTGGCCGGACTCATCTTGTCAAACATATAGAAATAGACGAACGCGGCGACTATCTCGACCACGAAAAAGACCCACTCGGCCGCCCAGCCGAAGACGAAGATATGAATCAGCAGTGAAGTGGCAGCCGGATTGACCAGGGCGATGATGAACCAGATACCGACCCCGGTGATGGAACCGAATACCATGGTCAGCAGCAGAAAAAACCTGGCGTGCCGTTTGGTGAAGGCAAGGATGTCCTGACGATGTTCACGTAGGCCTTTTTTCTCGGCGTAAATCAGGTATAAGCCACCGCCCACCGCAAAATGCGAGACAAAGACATGAAGAATTGCGATCAGTGCGATGAGCAATCCGCCGCCGACCTCGGGCAGATACCAGACAGGATAGTTCATGATGACACCCCGTGACAGGAGGGGACAAACCCCGGCACACTCCTTTCACCCTTTCCCACCGGCAATGCTCTTGTGATGTTCAAGACCTCCGGGAACAAGGGCGGAACGACTCGCATAGTACAAAAGGTGAGAATCATTTTCAATTGTAACAGCGTAGCAATCCCGGCCGCCGATAGTCGCCGCAGACACCGGAAACGATGCGTCAACGGCCTTCCGCCACCACCTGGTTGCGCAACACGCCGATGCCGGGAATCTCCACCTCCACCACATCCCCGGGGGCTATCGGTCCGACACCGCTGGGGGTACCGGTAACGATGATGTCTCCCGACTTCAGCGTAAAATGACGGGAGATGAAGGCGACCATGGCAGGAATGGTGAAGATCATCTGTGAAGTATTGCCACTCTGCACCACTTTCCCGTTCAAACGACAGATGACGTCCAGGTTCTGGGGGTCAGTTATATCCTCGCGACGGACGATGCGTGGACCGATCGGGCCGAAGGTGTCCAGCGACTTGCCGCGAAACCAGCCGGATTTGTCATGCTTTTGAAAATTGCGCTGGCTGATGTCGTTGAAACAGGTATAGCCGAAAACATGGTCGTACGCCTTGGATTCCGGGATGTTTTTCCCGTCCTTACCGATGATCAGCGCCAATTCGGCCTCATAATCGGTGCGGCAGGTTCGAAATCCGTAGCTATCCAGAAGCGCCGGCAAGACGATGGCCTGATCGGACCCGATCAGCGTGTTTGGCGTCTTGGCAAAGAGAATCGGCTCTGCGGGCGTCTCGTCTTTGAAACGATCTCCATCGGCCTGAGCGCTCTCTGTGATGTGATCCCGATAATTGAGTCCCAGACAGATAATTTTCTGGGGATTGAGGAGGTACTCGCTTCCGTCGCTCACCGGCAACCTGAC
>JAUVWB010000402.1 GCA_030604345.1 Desulfofustis sp.
CCCAGGCCCTTACCTTCGGCGAGCGGGAGACGCTGCTGCGCGTCGGTCGTACGCGGATCAGGGAGCGACCCGACCGCTACGTCAACCACATCTATGGTGAGCATGAGGCGGGAGGTACCGCCTGGCTCTATCTCTCCAGTGTTCCGCATGAACAGGCCGGATTCGACATGGGGGTGCCGAAACAGCCGATACTCACCTATGTGAAGGATTTTCTCGCCATCGTGCCGATGGTCCTGACCATCTGGCCCGCGCTCTTTGCCGGTTTTCACCTGCTTGCCGGCCGGAACCGGAACAACCCCGATGATCAACCAGCTGACCGGGAGGAACACCATGAAAACACTGGTCAATGAGAGAGCAGGTCTGCCGATCGACAGCAGCCGCGCCCAACACGGCTCAGTATGGCCGCTCAAGGAGAAGCTGCTGCTCGGCCTGTCAGGCTCGGCCTACCTGACCCAATTGTCTCGCAATCCGATGAACTGGGTGCTGGCCGTCATCTTGCTGGTCGGCCTGCCGCTGCTCGGCCAGCGCTATCTCTTCGGGCTGGCCGCGGTTACCCACGGCTCGCAGGATTACCCCTGGGGACTTCTGCTCGGTTTCGGCCTGTTCGGCATGGTGCCCCTATCGGCGTCGGGTTTTTTGCTCAGTACCACCGTCGAGATCTTTCACCGCAGGGATTTCCTGCCCATCGAACGGCTCGCCCTGCTCAATGGGCTGCTCGGTTACTTCTTCGCCGTCATCTACCTGCTCGTCGACCTGGGTATGCCTTGGCGCCTCACCTACCCGATGCTGGTCTCCTTCGGGCCGGCGGCGGTGCTCTTCCTGGTCGCCTGGCATGTGGCGACCTATCTGTCGGTGCAGATCGCCGAGATGGTCCCGGCCTTTTCCGAATGGATCGGCTGGCCGGCGGCGAAGCGCTGGATCAAGAGCATCGCCCTCGGCCTGACGATCGCCGGCATCATCCTTTCGACGCTGCACCAGGGCGCGCTCGGGGCCCTGTTCTGCTACGCCCCGGCCAAGATCCATCCGCTCTGGATCTCCCCTGAGTTCCAGTGGATCCACTTCTTCTGCTCTTCCATTTTCGCCGGTCTGTGCATGGTCATCATCGTCTCCACCCTGCTCAAGCACTTCATGGCTTGGCGCTGCGACCAGCGCTTTCTCGACAACCTGGACCGGATCACCATCGGGCTCGCCAAAGGCTCCGCCTACGCCATGATCACCTACCTGGTGATCAAGCTGGTAGCCGTAGCCCATGACCAGGAGTGGCAGTACCTGATCACCGGATGGGGCGCCTATTACCTGCTTGAGTTGGGGATTGGCGTGATGCTGCCGATGCTCCTGTTTGCCTGGGGGGTGCACCATCAGCGTCCGGCCATCCTCCGCTTCGGCGCCGCCGTGGCTGTGGCCGGCATCATCTGGAACCGGCTCAACACGGTGCTGGTCGCGTACAACTGGCAGACCTACCAGGAGATTCCCACCTGGCAGGAAACCTGGATAGTATTCACCGTGCTGGCCTTCTACTTCATCGTCTATCGCTTTGTCCTCTACCGGCTGCCGGTCGTTTTCACCTGGAAACAGACCTGATCGCCGTGCCACGCCGGGACCGTGCCAACGGTCCCGGCACCCTTTTCCAGCCGACCGCCCTGAGCGGGTGATCACCTCCCCAGCGAGCGCTCCACTCCGAGTCTATCTACCAGAGTATCCGACAGTTTTGTCGCATCCGACGCCATACGTTACCGCAGTTCTGCCACAGTGCTGTGGCAGCGGCGACAGCCGCCGAGGCGCCCCGAAACGAACCCCCGAGGAAACCCGTTTTATCTCGTTAATTCAATATATTAAAAGGGAACAAAGAAATCCGCAAAAAATCTCTTCTGGCATCATTGGTGCAATTATCAAAGCAAAGGAGCTTATCAGCCAACACCCGCACAGAGGAGGACGCCATGAAAACCATCACCACCACCACGAGTCGGACCGAAAC
>JAUVWB010000245.1 GCA_030604345.1 Desulfofustis sp.
CCGAAAAACAGGAGCGGGATCGGTACCTGCGCTGGTTTGGCGACGTCTGCCTGCGGACGGCCGAGTTGATGGTGCACTGGATGCGAGTCGGCTTTGTCCATGGAGTCATGAACACCGACAACATGTCGGTGCTCGGTCTGACCATCGACTACGGTCCTTACGGCTGGCTGGAGGCGTACGATCCGCTGTGGACCCCGAACACCACCGACGCCCAGGGGCGCCGCTATTGTTACGGCAATCAGCCGCGTATCGCCCTGTGGAATTTGGTCCAGCTGGCCAATGCGATCTACCCGCTGATCGGCTCCGCCGAAGCCCTGCAGGAGACGCTTGGCGAATATCAACGAACGTTTCAAACGACTTGGCAACACACCCTGGCGGCAAAATTCGGTCTTCCCGGCGCCAAGGAAGAGGACTTTCGCCTGATGGAGCGCATGCTCGACCTGATGCGACTCCATGAAATCGATATGACCATCTTTTTCCGTCGACTGGCCGATGTCACCGGCGACGATGACGACAATCAGCGCTTTTGCTCTTTGTTTGCCGAGGCCCTGTATCGCACGATCCCCGCATCGGAGCAAACGGAGCTGGACGACTGGCTGGGTGCCTACCGACGCCGCTTGAACAGCTGCCGCCTCGACCCGCTGCAACGACGGCGCCAGATGAACCGGATCAACCCGAAATACGTCTTCCGCAACTATCTGGCCCAACTCGCCATCGATCAGGTCGAACAGGGAGATACGGCGCTGCTGACGGAGCTCCTCGATGTCCTGCGCCACCCCTACGACGACCAGCCGGACAGCTCCCATCTTGCCGCCCGGCGCCCGGAGTGGGCGCGCAACAGAGCCGGCTGCTCAATGCTATCCTGTAGCTCGTGAACGTTGTCCCGCTCAGGAAAGAATCAGGACCACCGATAACGGCGCAAAGGACAGCAGCGTCGAGATGACGATCGCCGCCGAGGCCAATTCCGTATCGCTGTTCAACTGGGACGACAGCACATAGATGGCGGTGGAGGTGGGCAGGCAGAAAAAGATCATCCCCGTTTGCCAGGCAACCCCCGCCACCCCAAACCAGCCAAAGACGACCGCGCCAATGAGCGGTAAAACTCCCAGTTTAACGGCTGCGGCCACCAGTGACAACGGCAGATGGCGAAACACGCCGCGAAACGAGAGGGCGCCGCCGATGGAAAGCAGGGCCAGGGGCAAGGTGACCATCGACATCAACTGCAGGGAATTATCTATGAACACCGGGAAATGGCCGCCGCCGAAACGCGCGAAGAGGGCCCCGAGCACACAACCGATGATCAAAGGATTGGCGAGCAGGGCCCGAAGCACGATCCTCCCCTTCTCCCGGCTGTCGGCGGCCACTCCGGAATACCAGATGAGAACGGTGACGGCGCCGACGTTGACCAGCGGGATGACCACGGCGATCATCACGCCGTAGTAGCCGATACCGACCGGGCCAAGGCTGTTCATGATCACCGCAACCCCGATATAGGTGTTGAACCGGTAGCAACTCTGGGAAAAGGTTCCGGCCTGAAACGGGGCCACCGGCAGCATCCTGATGAGCAGGATGCTAAGGCAGAAAGCGATGACCACCGCGACCATAGTGGCGCCGATGAACTGCCACTGGTCACCGGAACCCTGCGGGGCGCTCCCGACTTTCCAAAACAGCATGATGGGGAAAAAAATGTAGTAGACCAGACGATCAGCGGTCTTCAGGAAGGCGGCAGTGGTCAGCCCCCGGCTACGCAGCACACTCCCCAGAAAGAGCAGGGAAAAGATAGGGAAAAGCGCATTCAGCACGATCACGACAACACCCCGGAAAGAACCATGTCCATAATCCGCCAACCCGGCCAGACGGCTGCTACCCGGCTGGTGTCACTTTTCTACCCGGTTTTGCCGGATAACACACCGACTTTTTTACAACTCCCCACCAAGAAAGCCCTTGCATGTCGGTCCGTTCCCTGCTGTAATGAGTTGTTGTTATGTCGCTCTGAAGAACAAAGGTATCCCGTCGTATACAGACACCATGACCACGCAACACCCGTCCATAGACAAGCAACTCGAGCGGTTGCCGCCGCTGCCGATCACGGTTACCCGGGTCCTGCGCGTGACCGCCAACCCGGAGAGTTCGGCAAACGACCTGATGAAAGCGATCCTACCGGATCAGACAATGTGTGTGACCATCTTGAGAGTGGCCAATTCCGCCCTTTACGGCAGGCCCAAAAAAGTGGCCTCTCTAGAAAAGGCCATCGTCGTTCTCGGATTCGATGAAGTTCGCTCCATCGTCCTCGGTAAGGCAGCGCTCACCACGTTCCGGGATATGCTCCAGGATCACCAGGCCGAGTTGGAAGGGTTCTGGGATCATGCCTTTACGTGCGGCCTGGCGGCTCGGATTATCGCCGAGTATATCGGTCTGCAGTCCGGGCAATTCTTCATGGCCGGACTCCTCCATGATTTTGGCAAGCTGGCGATGTTGCTCGCCTTTCCCCGGCAGTATGAGATACGAAAATGGATGACAGGCCTCAGTGATGGCCGGCTGCTGACGCAAGAGACGGCAGATTTCGGAGTTTCCCACGCCCTCGTCGGCAGCAGGCTGCTCCAGCACTGGCAGTTCCCCGACTCCCTGATCTCAGCTCTTCGCCACCACCACCAGCCGAGCCAGGCCGGCAATCACTGCGGTTATGCGTTGGTTGTCCAACTCGCCGATTTCCTGGCGCACTGCTGCAATGCAGAGGAAAAACCCAACGAAACGACTCTCAAGGAGCTATTGGCCGAGCAGCTTCCCGCCTTCGTGGAGCAATGGCGGCAGGGAAAGCTGCCCTGGGAAGACACCACGCTTGAATATCTGTTCGCTTGGCTGTGGGTAGACCGCAGTCACGGCAGGGCCATCCTCGATATACTCGCTTCTCGCTGAAAAAATCGGGCGCATGTCTCCAGCTGCCGGGAAACCCGGCATACGTTTGGCACCGACGAGCAGACTGCCGCGACAGACCGGTTCCTACAGATAACCTTCCTGCCGATACCAGGCGGCGGTACGGCGCAACCCCTCATCGAGGTCGATCGTGGGGTGATAGCCGAGATCGCGCTTCGCCTTTTCAATTGAAAAGGCGCGGTTTTGCCTGAACCAATCGACCCGCCGAGGGAAAATGGGCGGCGTCACCTTCAGCGGTTTACAGACTTTTTCACAGATATGGCCGATGACGATAACCGGCCAGATGGGAAGATGGGGAATTTTGACCGAGACCCCGAGGGCTGCAGCAGTCTTTTTCACCAGGGTCTCGATCTCAACGTAGTGTTCGTCGGCGATGAGATAGGCCTCGCCTTCGCCTCGCCCCGGTTCCTGGGCAAGGACATGGGCGTCGACCAGATGGTCGATATAAAGCGGATGGTAGAGGGTCTTGCCATTGCCGAACATCGGAAAAACCCCTTTGCTTACCCGTTTGAAGATCATGAAAAACCGTTCCGGATCGCCGGGGCCATAAATGGCGGCCGGCCGCAGGATGGTCGTGGACATCCCCTTCTCCTGGTATTGGCGAACGATCGGCTCGGCCTCATACTTGGTCTGCTGATAATAATCGGCGGCATTGATCGGACCGTTCTCATCGCCGGGAGGATTGTCCACATTGC
>JAUVWB010000290.1 GCA_030604345.1 Desulfofustis sp.
GCGCCGACTGGACGTGGTGGTGCTCAACGATCTGATCATCACCAAGCTGCTCGACCTCGACCCGCAGCGTCTCGAGCACGAAAACCTGATCAGTTATCACAGCGACGTGGCGCAAGCGCTGGACAAGAGCGTAAAAATGAGCGTTGCCGAGGAGCCGATCACACCGCTTCTGTTTCTGCTGAATGGGACGACCATTGACCAGGTCTGCGCCGTCTCCGACGCCGGTCTGTACATGCCCCACAAATCGACCTATTTTTACCCGAAACTGATGTCGGGTCTGGTACTGAATATCTTTGAAAATGAACATGAATCAGGAACAGACTGCCGATCTTGATCGTATCGGTTCACCGCTGTGCCGAACCATCGACGCCGACACCATGTTCGGCGGGGCCGTGAAGTGCCGCCAGTATCGGCATGGCTACCGTTATTCCATCGATTCCGTGCTGCTCGCCCATTTTCCAAGAATCACCAACGAAGAGACGGTGCTGGATATCGGCACCGGTTGCGGCATCATCGGCCTGATCCTGCTCTACCGTTACGGTCAACAAGCGATCTCGGTCACCGGCCTGGAAGTACAACACGAACTCCTGGAATTGGCCGACATCAATCGCCGGATCAATGGCTGCGTCGATCGCTTCCAGTTGATTCACGGCACCGTCGAAGAAAGTTCCCGGCTGCTGCCGGCGGAGACCTATTCACTGGTGGTGCTCAACCCCCCTTTTTATCGGGCCGGTTCAGGCCGGCAGAGCGCCAACCGCCAGGCCCGCATCGCTCGGCACCAGAGCCCGGACGGTATCGGACCGTTTCTCGTCGCGGCGGCACATGCAGTCAAAAACCGGGGGCGGGTGGCCCTGATCTATCCCGCCGAAAGCATGGTGGAGTTGCTTGCCGCCCTGGGGCAGGTCAGGCTGGAGCCAAAACGGATACGACCGGTCTACTCTTACCCCGATCCCGATGAACCGGCCCGACTGGTGCTGGTGGAGGCGACCAAAAACGGATCTCCGGAGCTGGCTCTGCTGCCGCCGCTCCACATTTACCAGGACCGCGGCGGTCCCTGGTCGGCCGAGGTTGCAGCCATGTATCAACCACGCTGAGGCAACGGTGTCAAAGCACCCCCCTCAATCCCGGGCCATTTCGTTATGGCCACCAAGCCTGGAGCGATTATGCTGGCAATGATTCAGAGTGCCGCGCTGGTCGGTATCGATGCCCTCCCGGTCACGGTGGAAATCGACGTGACCAACGGACTGCCGTCGTTCACCACCGTGGGCCTGCCGGACGGATCGGTGCGGGAAAGCAAGGATCGGGTCAAATCAGCCATCCGCAACTCCGGCTATCCGTTTCCCAATCGAAAGATAACCATCAATCTAGCCCCGGCCGACCTGAAAAAAGAAGGCTCAGCCTTTGATCTGCCCATCGCCATCGGCCTGCTCGTGGCCGCCGACCTCGTCGCCCCACAGGCCATCGAGCAGTTGTGCGCTGTCGGCGAATTGTCCCTGGACGGATCCCTTCGTCCGGTTCCAGGCGTCTTGTCGATCGCCATGGCGGCCAAGGCCACCGGTCAGAAGCTGGTCATCCCGTTGACCAATGCGGACGAAGCGGCCCTGGTTGACGGAGTGCCGATCATTGCCGTACAAACATTGCCGGAGCTGGTGGAAATCCTTACCGGCCTACAGGAGCCGCCGAGTATAACCGCACCGCCCGAAAACCATACGGACGCTCATTACCCGGTCGATTTCGCCGACATCCGGGGCCAGGATCATGTGAAACGCGCCCTGGAAATCGCTGCCTCAGGCATGCATAACGTGCTCATGCACGGTCCGCCCGGCTCGGGCAAGACCATGCTGGCCCGGGCGCTGCCCTCCATTCTCGGCGACTGGACCTTGGCGGAGCGATTGGAAACCAGCCGGATCTACAGTGTTTGCGGCCTCAAGAACGGCTGCCCGCTCATCTCGCAACGTCCTTTTCGGGCACCGCACCACACCCTCTCCAACGCCGGACTCATCGGCGGTGGGACGACCCCACGCCCCGGGGAAGTATCGCTTGCCCACACCGGCGTACTCTTTCTTGACGAAGTTCCCGAATTCAGCCGCCACGTCCTGGAGGTGTTGCGACAACCGCTTGAAGACGGGGTGGTCACCATCGCCCGGGCCCAGGGCAGCATCAGCTTTCCCTCCCGCTTCATGCTGGTGGCGGCCATGAACCCATGTCCCTGCGGCTACCTGGGCGACGAGCGAAATCAATGTCGCTGCACCGAGCAGCAGATTCAACGGTACCAGAACCGCCTGTCCGGCCCCTTGCTGGATCGGATCGATATCCGATTGGAGGTGGCTGCCCTTGAGTATCGGCAACTGCGTGACCGCAGCTCGGCCGAGACCTCGCAGGCCGTCCGCCAGCGGGTCAATGAGACCAGACGAATCCAGCAACGCCGATTTTCCGGACTGGGTATTCACTGCAACGGCCAGATGGACGCCAGGGCCATCGAACGTTTTTGCGCCATCGACCAGGAAACCTCGCGCCTGCTGGAGCGAAGCATGACCAGGTTGCGATTGACGGCCCGCTCCTGCCATCGTATCCTGAAGATTGCCAGAACTATCGCCGATATGGAGGCCAGCAACCGCATCGGCTTTGCGCATCTGGCCGAAGCTGTCGGCTATCGGCACCACCATGAATCCTGAACCAGCGAAGCAACCACCCGTATGAGGTTGGTCTGACATGCGTCAAGCCCTGTTCATCCTGCCGCTGTTCATGCTCCTGCTCGCCGTCATCTACCTGTTTTCTCCCCATCTCGGCGGCCGGACCGCGCCCGAACGGTTTCTTGACCGACAAACGCTGCTGCTGATTAACCAAAAAAATCTGGCCGCCCGACTCGATGTGTTTTTCGCAACCAGGATCGGCCGAACGCTGACAACCATCGATTACCCGGGGATACTCAACGATCTGGACGTTGCCCACGAGACAAGCGAACTGCTCGAGCAGTTCGTCCACCTGGCTGCTGCGGCACGCCACGATCCCATGGTCCGGTCGGTACTGGGAAGAGACCTCACCATTGCCCTGACCCCATTTCAGCTCCGTCCCGAAGAACCGCTGCTGCGGCAACTGGTCGAACACGCACTTGTCATCTGCCGCCCCAAACGAGC
>JAUVWB010000318.1 GCA_030604345.1 Desulfofustis sp.
CGATTATCCGATTGAGCGCTACGCCCGGGATGCGCGAATCACCACCATCTATGAGGGGACCAGCGAGATCCAGCGACTGATAATCGCCCGCTCGATCCTCAACGAGTTCTCCTGAGAGGCGACTGCGCGAGGTTTTTGTTCGACCAGCCGTTATTGCTTCTGCTGCCGTTTGGTTCTGTGCTATCATGGGTGATACCCGTGATGCGGGTGTTGGTCCGGCACCCTGTCGCTGACCCTGTTCGCCTGCTGTCTCCGTTTTCTTTTCGCCGGTGTGGAGCGACGTCTGGCAACGGTTGGGCAACGGTTCCGGGCCCGAGACGAACCAGAGGTCAGGAGCAGACGCCATGCCGGCATCCCAGTACTGGGCAGACAGATATCTGCAGCGCCGCGTCAGCGGTGCTACCGCCATCGGTTATATCAAATCCGGGCAACGGGTGTTTATCGGATCCGGCTGCGGCGAACCGCAGCACCTGGTTCAGTGCCTGACCGAGGCGGCGAACTCATTCAGCGGGCTGGAGATCGTCCGGCTCCTCGGTCGGGAAACCGCATCGCTGACGGCCATCGCCGATCGAACCAAGGATACCAGCCTCAACATCCGCTCCATTTATCTCGGTTCCGCCACCGCTGAGGCCATCGCCCAGCATCGTCGGTTTATCACCCCGATGAACATGTCGGATGTCGCTTCGCTGTTTCTTTCGCGCAAGATGCCGCTGCATGTGGCCCTGGTTCAGGTCAGCCCGCCGGACGATTTCGGCTGGATGAGCCTGGGGATTTCCGTCGACGTCACCATGGCGGCGGCCCGCTCGGCCGACATCGTGATCGCGCAGGTCAATTCGAAGATGCCGCGGGTCATGGGATCGAGCTTCATCCACGTCAATTACGTCGACTATTTTGTCGAGTACGAGGAAGAGCTGCTGGCGGTGTCGCCGGTGCGCGAGGTGACGGAAGCGGCGGCGTTGATCGGCAGCCATATCACCCATCTCATCGATGACGGCTCGACGCTGCAGATCGGCCTCGATGCTGCCTCCCAGGCAACGGTCCGCGGCCTGGAAAACAAAAACGACCTGGGAATTCATTCACAATTTTTGACCGACGATATCATGCAGCTCTATGCCAAGGGCAATATCACCAACCTGAAAAAAGGGTTGAACGAAGGCAAGATGGTGGCATCGATGGCGGTCGGCAGCAAGGATCTCTACGAGTTTCTCAACGATAACCCGGCGGTGGATTTCCGCCCGTCCGATTATGTCAATGATCCCTTTGTCATCGCCCAGCACCGGCGCATGGTCTCGCTCAACGTTGCTTATATCATGGATTTGACCGGTCAGGTCGCGGCTGAAGCTTCTGCCTTGACCAGATTTGCCGGGGTATCCGGTATTCCCGATTTCGTCCGCGGCGCCCGTCGTTCGGCCGGCGGCAAATCGATCCTGATGCTCTGCTCAACCCAGACCCAGGCAGACGGGTCGACGCGTTCCAGCGTCGTGCCAACGATGGGCGATACCGCCGTGGTGGTGCCGCGAGGGGATGTGCATTACGTGGTTTCGGAATACGGTGCCGTCAATCTCTTTGGCAAAAGCCTGCAGGAACGGGTTGTCGCCATGATCTCCATCGCCCATCCCGATTATCGGGAAGATCTGTTCGAGGCGGCCAAGCAGCAGGGGCTCATCGGCCGGGAACGAAGTCTCGGTGAGGCGGCCAAGGCGGTCTATCCGGTGCGTCTCGAGGAGACAATCGAGATCGGCGGTACCGAAGTGGTGATTCGGCCGGCCAAGCCGGTGGATGAGCGACGCATCCAGGAGCATTACTACACCCTGCCCAAAGAGGATGTCGTTTCCCGGTTTTTCGGACAAAAAACCATATTTGCCCGCAAGGATGTGGAGATCCGCTCCCAAGTCGATTACGTCAACAGCCTGACGCTGGTGGCGGTGGTCGGCGAATTCGGCTTTGGAAAAGTGGTCGGCGTTGCCGAGTTCATGCGGCTCAAGGATGAGAATCTGGCCGAAGTGGCCTTTTCCGTCAGCCCTGAATTTCAGGGCAAGGGGCTGGGCCGGATCTTCTTGCACAAACTGTCCGAGGTGGCCCGCGAGAGCGGCATTTCCGGTCTGATTGCCTATACGTTCCCGTCCAATGTGCCGATGATCGCCCTGTTCAGGACCCTTCCATACAAGGTCCACAAGCACCTGGAAGACGGCGAATTGGTATTGACCTGCCGGTTCGACGAACTGGCCTGACCGGCAGGTCCGCCGCGCTTCCTGCTATTTCTTGTACTTGAACGACACCTTGATCCGGGTTCGGTAGGATACCACCTTATCCTTGTCGATCTGCATGTCCATCTCCACCACTTCGGCAATACGGAGATCCTTCAGCGACTTTGCAGCGGTCTCGACGGCGCTTTTGGCCGCGTCCTCCCACGATTTGGTGCTGGTGCCGACCAGTTCGATGACTTTGTACACACTTTGTGCCATAACTGCCTCCCAAGGTGAATGGTTCAGGACGTGAGCGGGCAAGACGCAGAGTCCGCCCCAATACTCGATTGTATGTCAGGAGGATGGGCGGTGTCAATGGCGGTTGGCTCAGCTGTGGCTCGATCGGTCGGCTGTCTGCGCTTATTTCTTTTTACGGCTTCCCTTCTTGAGGGTTTTATAGCGGTTTTTCTTGGCGAGCGGCGATGAGGTAAGCCTGTTTTTGGCCAGGGTGATCATGATTTCCTGCACGCTACGTTGGTCGTCCTTCTCCTGGGGGTGCCGTTTCAGATAGGTGCCGTCGGCCTTCATCTCCCAGGTACAGCATTTGTTAGTCAGTTGCACGTCTATGATTTCCCGGAGCTTCTTCTGCAGCGCTTTGTCTTCGATGGGGGTAACCACTTCCACCCGCGCTTCCAGGTTCCGTTTCATCAGGTCGGCGGACCCGATGAAATATTCATCGGTACCAC
>JAUVWB010000031.1:2500-10461 GCA_030604345.1 Desulfofustis sp.
ACGATTACGAACGGGCCATTACCGAGCAGACCTCGCTTTTGCTGCGCGTACACACGTCCAATTTCCGAATGATCGGTTTTACCTCCCGCGTCCCAACCGAGGAGTTGGTCGCACTGGCACAGCGCACCGGGCTTGCCGTCATGGAAGATCTAGGCAGCGGTAGCCTGGTCGATCTGCAGGAATTTGGTTTGCCTGCCGAGCCAACCGTGCAGGAAGTGGTTCGCTCCGGCGTCGATGTGGTCACCTTCAGCGGTGATAAGCTGCTCGGCGGTCCCCAGGCCGGTATTATTGTCGGAAAACGTGATATCGTGTCACGCATCAAAGGCAATCCCCTTAATCGAGCCTTACGTATCGATAAATTTACGCTGGCGTCTTTGGAAAGTACGTTGCGGGCCTATTACGATCGTGATCGCGCACGCAAAGAGGTGCCGACCTTGCGGATGATTGGAGAGCCTGCCCCGGTCATCAAGAAACGGGCGCAGAAGATGCTGCGAAAGCTCGGCAGAAGGCTCAGCGACCGATGTGTGCTGTCACTGGTCCAGACCATTTCCCGGGTGGGAGGAGGCGCGCTTCCCGAGTACGGCTTAACAAGTTGGGCGATTGCCCTGAAGCCTGTCGATCGGCCCGTCAGCAGCCTGGAGAAGGATTTTCGCAACCTGGCCGTGCCTGTGATCGGCAGGATCGAGCAGGAGCAGTTCCTGATCGATTTCCGGACAATTCAGGACAAGGAAATCCCTCTTTTGGTTGATCAATTGTTGACGTACTTCTCATCAGTCGCATAAGCATGCGTCATATTCGCTTTCCCCGCAATCCCGAGATCGGGCCGTTAGTGCTGAACGATTGCCGCATCTTTGCCAACCGTTTCAGAAAAAGCGTTCTCAGTCTCATTCCCACGGCCGGCTCGGTTCGCTTTTTCTTGACGGAAGACAAGGGGCTCAGTGAAGGAAAAGATGGCGCCGCACCAGATCTTTTACCCGTTAAGACCATTGAAGGGAATCTGCAGTTTCCGCTGGCCGCAGAAAACAGGCAGTGTTTGGTAGCGGAAGTCATGGGAATCGACCCGGTGGTGGTGGAAAAAGCCTCTCGGGAATGGCTGGCGGAAACCGGTGTTTTCATCTGCGCGGAATTGACAAGAATCAAGCGTGACGCACTCGATCCGATAACCGCCTGCTACCAGGCGCACCATCTCCTCGAAGCCGTGACTCTTTTCGCCGGAAGCCAGGCCGCTCACCTTGTTTTGGTGGAAGCGAGCCCTTCGGCACGTTACCCCCATGACCGGTTTACCCACCTGCAAGCCGAAGCGGTCCTTCTCAAGGAACATAACCGGTCCCATTTTCCCCTGTTTCACCTTGGCCTGGGTGTTTTCGCTCTTCTCGTCGACCGTCAGCCGCGCGCGTTTCTCAAGGACTTTTGCCTCTCATTGATTACGCTGTTGAAGCGCAACGGTTGCCGCCGGGTGCATTGCGGTTGCCGGAGTCTGGCCGAGGGCCGGACTGATGACGCGCCAGGTCTGAGTGACCCGAAGCGGGTCATAGATGAGGCATGGCAGGCCCTGGAAAGGGCGTGTGGTCGCGGTCCGTTCGCGTTTTGCGATTATGAGACGCTCGTCAGCCCCGAGCAACCCCTGTTTCGACCGGTGTGCCCAAGGATTGCCGCCTGGCTGCGCCACCGCTGTCGCGGTCTGACCACTTTTGCTCTGGTGTGCCTGCGGCCGGGAGGCCGGTGGACGGACGAGCGGAAACGCCGTCTTGGCGAGTCTCTCGGCAGGTATCCGAGCCTGGCCATGGATGGCGATCAGGTGGTGATCCTGCCGGAACGAGGCAGTGACGAGGCGTACCAGTGGGCCCGGCAGATCATCGAGGAGGTTGTCATTGCGTCTGGCGAAAGCAGCCTGTCGGCTGGAATCAGCTGCTATCCCGATCAGGGCACCAGCATTGCCGTCTTGCTGAAGAACACCCTCAAGGCCCTGCTGCATGCATCATTTCTTGAGCCGAACAGCGTTGTCGTGTTTGATGCCCTCAGCCTCAACATCAGCGGCGATGCCTACTTCGCCGAGGGAGATTGGTTTGCCGCGGTCAAAGAGTATCGACGGGGTCTACAATGGGCGGAACATGACACTAATCTGCTCAATAGCCTGGGCGTGACCTATGCCATGCTGAATCGGACCTCCGCTGCGATCGAGTCGTTCCGGCGCGTTTTGGCAGTGGACCCCGATAACTTCGTGGCTTGTTATAATTGCGGTCTCGGCATGCAGGCAACGGGTCGGTTCGGTGAGGCCGTCGTCTTGTTTTCTCGAGCGCTCGATGCCTATGACGAGAACGATGCCGACGAGAGAAGCGTCTATAGTGATCTTTGCTATCAATATGGTGTGTCGCTCTTTAAAACCGGTGACTACCGACGTTGTGTCGCGGTATTGACACGCTGGTACGAGGAACAAAAGCCCAACCACGGAGCGGGGGTTTGCTGCCGCGCTATCGGCAGCAGCCATTACCACCTGCATCATCTGGCGGAGGCCGGCCACTGGTTACAACGGGCTCTGGCCTACGATGAAACCGATGCCGAGTCGCTCAGCCTCCTGGGCGCTGTCTACTTGAAGCAGGGGGAAGGGGATGAAATTGCCTTACGGCTGCTGGAAAAAGCGGTGGAAATGACCGAGAACAAAGAGGTCGGCCTCGTGTTGCGCTGGGCTCAGGGGCTGCAGGCGTGCGGTCATCTGGAACAGGCTCTCCTGCAGTTTCGTCGATGTGGCGCACAAAAACAGACACGCAGAGAGGCCTGGCAGGGACTGCGGGATATCTATCGACAACAGGGTAAGGATCGTCTGGCCGATCGGTATCAGGAAAAGGTTGCCAAAGTGTAAACGACAGCGTTGTTGGTCCCTGTCTTGGTCGTTACCCTGTTGGAAGCATATAACATCAACTCATTACACGGGAACGAGTATGGATTGCTTGGAGCGCAGGCGGGTCAAACGTGAACCGAAATACACCCTCGACAATACGGTGATCGGGGATTCGTGGCGGATGTTCAGGATCATGTCGGAGTTTGTCGAAGGCTTCGACTCGCTTTCCGCTGTGGATATACCCGCCGTAACCGTATACGGTTCGGCCCGGATCAAGAGTGACCATCCCTGGTATCAACTGGCAGAGAAAATCGCGTTTGGTCTTGCCTCTGCGAACTTTGCCGTTGTTACCGGTGGTGGCCCGGGTATCATGGAGGCGGCCAATAAGGGGGCCGCCGAGGCATGCGGCATTTCCATCGGCCTCAACATCAGCTTGCCGCACGAACAGGAACCCAACCCGTATGCCAATTTACCTTTACATTTCAAGTATTTTTTTGTTAGAAAGGTTATGCTTATGAAATATTCCTCGGCCTTTGTCTGCATGCCGGGAGGGTTTGGTTCACTGGACGAGTTGTTCGAAGCGATCACCTTGATTCAGACCCAACGGGTCAAGCCCTTTCCCGTTGTCCTGGTGGGCAGCTCCTTCTGGTCGGGATTACTCGATTGGATACGGAAAAATCAATTGGCCGCAGGACTGATCAGTGAGGAAGATTTACATCTGTGCAAGGTTCTTGATGATGCCGATGAGGTCGTCGAGTATATCAAACAAAGGGCCCAACGTTGATTCTTACGGGTGCGACAGGTAACGCTGCCGCCCATGGATCATGAGCGTTGAACCAATCAGCTTGTCGATGAGGTGAAAGCATGGCGCAGATCGATGCATTTTTCAAATTGATGAATGATGAGGGCGCCTCGGACTTGCATATGGTTGCCGACCAGCAACCGGTGCTGAGAATTCGCGGCGACATGGAGCGCGTCAAGTTCAAGAAGATGAGCAATGACGAGCTCAAGGCCATGCTTTACGAGATATGCCCGGAGGACAAGATCAAGCTCTTCGAGGAGACAGGTGATGTCGATTTCGGTTACGAGATCCCTGGGCTGGCCCGCTATCGTTGCAATTTTTTTCAGCAGAAGTACGGGATCGGTGCGGTTTTCAGGGAAATCCCCAGCGAGATCCTGACCTGCGAACAGCTGGGGTTGCCCAAGGTCATTTCCCGTCTCGCCCATCTGCCCAAGGGCTTGGTGTTGGTTACCGGCCCGACCGGCTCCGGTAAATCGACAACCCTTGCCGCCATTGTCGATGAGGCGAACAAGGTGCGGCAACACCATATCCTGACCATCGAGGATCCCATCGAGTTTGTGCACAAGAGCCATAAATGCCTCATTAACCATCGCGAGATCGGTACTCACACCAAAGGATTCGCTCAGGCGCTGCGCGGTGCCTTGCGCGAAGATCCCGACATCATCATGGTCGGTGAGATGCGCGACCTGGAAACCATAGCGCTGGCCATGGAAGCGGCCATGACCGGACACCTGGTTTTCGCCACCCTTCATACGCTCAATGCCATGAAAACGGTGGATCGGGTTATCGAGATCTTTCCGGCCACCCAGCAAGGCCAGGTCCGCTCCACGTTGGCCGATGCGTTGAAGGCGGTCGTTTCCCAGACGCTGTTCAAACGGATCGACATCAAAGGCCGAGTGGCGGCGCTGGAAATCCTCATCGCCACGCCGGCCGTGCGAAACCTCATTCGCGAGGGGAAAACCTATCAGATCCTCTCAGCCATGCAGACCGGCAAGAAATATGGCATGCAGACCATGGACGATGCCATCATGGGTTTCCTTGAGAAGAAGATGATCAGCCCCGACGATGCCTATACCAACTCCATCGAGAAATCAAAATTTCTCAAGTTCCTGAGAAAGCCACCGTCCGATTTCACCGAGGTCTGATGGCCGTTTCGCCGTAAAGGGCGATTTCGGCGACCACGATCCTGCCCGGTAGGAATCGATCCGATAGCCGGTCGATGTCCCCACGATCCGGATGGTACCATGCTCTTCGGTGGTGAGCAGTCGAATCTGGTGTTTGTCGACCAGCTCTCGCAGGGCCGTTGAGGGAAAGAGCGCGCCCCGTCGATCGCCGGTGGATACGATCAGATGGTCCGGGTTCACCCTGGTCAGAAACTCCGGACTATTCGACGTGGATGAGCCGTGGTGCGCTGCCAACAGGATATTCGCTCCGAGAAGACGGGAAGACTTGACCAGATGGCGTTCTCTGCTCGTTCCAATATCCCCCGGCAAGATCATCGAGAACCCGGAGGTCTCCAGCAGAACCACGAGCGAATTGTCGTCCTCCGTTGCCTCAGGTGCGGTGTGCCAGCGCCGCTTTTCGGGAGGACCGTGAGCGGCCCCGAGCGCCGAGAGACGGTAACCGGCTTCTTGCAGAAAGGGTCCACCGTTGGGGAACCTGAGCTCAACGCCCATCTCCTCTGCCATCCGGCACAGGCGAGCGAAACCGATCTTACTTTCGTCGAGATACGGCAACCAGAGTCGATCCGCTCCGAAACGATGCAGCAAGGCGGGTATGCCATTGTAATGGTCGGCATCGGCATGGGAGACGACGACGTCGTCGAGCCGGGCCACGCCGCGTCGCCACAGATAGGGCGCAATGATCGAGGCGCCGCAGTCAAATCCCGGCGAGCTGCGGCAGCCGCCATCAAACAGGATGTTTTTTCCCCCTCGAAGTTCCGCCAACACGGCGCTGCCGTGTCCCACATCGATAACCGACACCAGGTCCTGCTTACGAAAGGATGCCGATAAGCCGGTCAATGGCTCGACCATGACAACCAGGCAGCATCCGATGACGCACGCGGCCGCCCAGCGTCGAACCGGCCTGATACCGGGGGCGGCCACCATGGCCAAGGCCGCGAGATAGAGCAGGACAACCCCGATTGGTGGTGATGGCAGCCAGATGGTGCTGAGTGCGCGGTTGGAGAAAAATGATGACGCGGCAACCGTTGCCGACAACGCCCAGGCCCCAATGTGCAGCAAGATGGCTGCCGGTTCGGGAAAAAGAGGCAGAATCGGTACGGCCAGAAACCCGAAAACCATCGCCCAGAGACAGATCAGCGGTTCCGCCACCAGATTGGCGGCCACGGTGACGGTGGAGAGGCGATTGAAATGATAGAGCAACAGCGGCGCCGTCCCCAGGCTTGCGGCCACGGAGACGACGATCAGGCCAAACAGCCAGCGGCGCCAGGGCAGCGGTTGCTTTGTCTGGGGCGATTGCGTCTGTGGAGGTATCTGCAGAAAACGGGGAGTGATCAGGATGATCGAGACGACTGCAGCAAATGAGAGTTG
This sequence comes from Desulfofustis sp., assembly GCA_030604345.1. Next base: position 8,694 of record JAUVWB010000031.1, read on the forward strand.
AAAAGAAGGACTGATCAGGGCAAAGGGGTCGATCAGAAGAATGGTCAGAGCTGCTCCAGCAACCGCGGTAAACGGGGATTTGACACGCTCACTGGCCAGTGCGGCGATGACGAAGACGGCCATAACAAATGACCTCATCACCGGTGGCTGACTGCCGGCGAGCAGCGTGTAGAGAAAAAGCACCGGGATACAGAGGACCATCGCCGCTTTTCTCACCTCGAAACGCAGCATTAATCCGGTCGACCGACGGAGCAGCCAGTAGGTGACCGTATAGAGAAAAAAACCGAGCAATCCCACATGTAAACCAGAGATTGCCAGGATATGCATGATGCCGGCACCGCGGAACGATTCCAACACCGTTTCGGGGATTGCGGAGCGGTCGCCGATGAGCAGAGCCCGATACAATGCGGCCGGCAGAGGGTCGAGGCTGGCGTCGAGGCTGTTGCCGATGGCACTTCTCATTCGCTCGATCCGGTAGTGGAGCGGCCGATGCGGCTGCACCACGGAGTTGGCCAGTGGCTGCAAAAAAAGAGGTGAGTCGACGGTGCCGACGATGGTGATGCCGCGACGGGCGAGATACTCTTGGTAATCGAATGTTCCCGGCGTGTTCGGGGCCAGAGGGGAGCGGATGTGCGCCCGGGCCACCAGTGCATCCCCCGGTTGCAACGCTGCAGGCCAGGCGCCCTTCACATTGAGAAGTATCTGGCCGTGGGCCGCTGCCAGGCCGGAGCCATCGGCCCGGCTGATATGGTCCACATCGACGATCGCCCTGCTGGTTACACCGTCGGAGCTGACCAATTCCGCCAGGTACCCACTGAGCACCACCTCGGCAGCGGCGGCAGGGGCCTCCGGCAGCCCGGAATTCTTGTGCTCAAGCCAGATCCATTGCTGCTCTGTGCGAAGATATCCCAGCACGAGAGCGCAGCCCAAGAGTGCGACCATGGCTGCTGGAGCCCATTTTCTCCACCAGCAGACGATGGCCAGGGCCAGGCCGAGCAGAAAAACAGGGGGAAGAACCGGTATCGTGTTCGCGATGCCACCGGATTCGTGCAGGATGATCCCGCCGGCAAAGGCGGTGGTAAAATAGATCAGCAGATTGGTACGGAGACGGTCGGCACGTACTCTCACAGAAAGTCTCTGATGGTTGCCAGGTGGGCAGTAATCACATCGCCCCGCTGGTGCATACACGTTCGTGCCCGCTTGCCCACCAAGCGGCGAAGATTGGGCCGTTGCACCAGCCGGTCGACCACGTTTTCCCAGGCTGCTCCGTCCGCCACCGCAAAAGCACCCCGGCAGGCCAGCAGTTCGTCGCGGATCTCGCTGAAGTCTTCCATATGGGGGCCGAACAGGATCGGACAGCTGTGTCGGGCTGCCTCCAGTGGGTTGTGGCCGCCTGCCGGCACCAGACTGCCGCCGATGAAGGCGATGTCGGCATGGTGGTAGAGGTCGGCCAGATCGCCGATCGTGTCGATAACGGTGATCGGCGGGACAGCGGTGTCGGCAGTGGTGTACTCTGAAAAAAGAACGGCTGAAAAACCGAAAGATCCGGCCAACTCGACCAGTTTCCCGGCACGATCTATCTGGCGTGGGGCCAGCGCCAGGTGCAATTGATGGTGATGGCTGACCAGTCGGTGAAAGCAGTCAAGGATGATCTGCTCCTCTCCGGGGTGGGTCGAGCCGCAGATGATCAGCAGTCTACCTGGCTTCCCAAGTGCCGGCAGCGGGTTCGGCCGATCGCGTTGTTCGTCGCCGGACCACGGGTCGGCAC
>JAUVWB010000308.1 GCA_030604345.1 Desulfofustis sp.
CCGCTGGTGGCGCCGGCGCAGGCCAGCGCCCGGGCCATCAGCGAGGCCCAGGTATCGATGTCCTTTTTGGTGTAGCCGACAACCGTCGGTTTCCCGGTGGTGCCGGACGAGGCGTGGACCCGTACCACCTCATCGAGCGGCACGGTGAACAGGCCGAACGGGTAATTGGCCCGCAAATCCTCTTTCACCGTAAAGGGGAGCTTGCTGAGGTCGGCCAGGCAGCGGATGTCCTCGGGTTTGATGCCGACGGCATCCATCTTCTGCCGATACGGAGCCACCTTGTCATAGACCCGGGCCACCAGACGCTGCAGCCGTTTCAGCTGAATCGATTCGAGGCCGGCCCGGGGCAGGGTCTCCACCTCTTCTTCCCAGTAGATTGTCGACATGACCACTTTCTCCTGTGCTGTCTCAACGCAGCCCGGCCTGACGGCCGGCTGCGAAAGCCTTCATGTTCTCGGTACGGAAACGCTCCGGCACATGCTCCTCGATGATTCGATGAAACACCTCCTCGTCCACCGGCAACTGCACCGACAGGGCCCCCACCAGCGCCACGTTGGCAGTACGCACCTCGCCGGCTTCACGGGCGATGGCAAAGGCATCGACGGCGATCACCTCGATGCCGCGCCGGGTCAATTCCTGCAGCACGTCGCGCGGGTACTCCGCCTGACCGGTGGCTACTGACGGCGGCAGGATCTGCTGGGTGTTGACGATGACCTTGCTGCCCCGATGCAGATAAGGGAGATAGCGGACCGCCTCCATCATCTCGAAGGCCATCTGCACATCGGCACGACCCGGATCGATGAGCGGCGAATAGACCTTGGATCCGTAACGCAGCTGTGCGGTCACCGAACCGCCACGCTGGGCCATGCCGTGGACCTCGCTCTTTTTCACGTCAAATCCGGCAGCCAGCAGGGCATACGCCGTCAACTCGCTGGCCAGCAGGATCCCCTGACCGCCGACGCCGGAGAAAAGAATATTCTTGTTATCGCTCATTATTTCGGCTCCCCCCTGGTAATGGCATTGAATTTACACAGAGAAGCGCACTGGCCGCAATCATTGCACAGCACCTCGTCGATCTGAGAGTACCCTTTCTGGCTCTTCTTGTATCCCCGCGCCTCGGCTTCCCCCTCGGCCAACGGATGCCAGCTGATGGCCGGGCAACCGAGCCGGATGCAGGAGGTACAGCCGACACAATTATCAATGTTGGTGTAATAACTGACCGGTTTCCGTAGCTTCAACTCGGGCAGCAACACACAAGGGGCACGGGCGATGATCACCGACATTTCGTCCCGTTCCACTTCTTCCTTGATGATTTTGCGGCACTCCGGCACCTCGTGGGGGTTGACCACCCGCACGTGCTTGACACCGACTGCTCGGCACAGGGCCTCCAGGTCCAGCGACTGGGCCGGCTCGCCCTTGATCGAAGTCCCCGATGCCGGGTTGGGCTGCTGCCCGGTCATGGCGGTGATCCGGTTATCGAGAATGATCAGCGTGGCGGCGGAGCCGTTGTAGACTGAATTGATCAGACCGGTGATGCCGGAATGGACAAAGGTCGAATCGCCGATCACCGACACCACCTGCTGGTTTGCCTCCGGCCCGATGGCCTTGACCATGCCATGGGCCATGGGAATCGAGGCCCCCATGCAGACCGTGGCGTCGAGCGCATTGAGCGGCGGCAAAAAGCCCAGGGTGTAGCAGCCGATATCACCGGAAACAAACAGTTTCATCCGCGACAAGTTGAAGAAGATGCCCCGGTGGGGGCAGCCGGGACACATGTTCGGCGGCCGCGGCGGCAGGGGCACCGGTTCAAACAATTCCACCGGTTGCCGCCCGGGATCGATGGCCTTGCGGACAATGGCCGTGTTCAATTCGCCGATGGCCGGAATCAGTTCCTTGCCCCGGCACGGGATGCCCATGGCCTTGATCTGGGTCTCCAGAAACGGATCCAGTTCCTCGACGACGAAGAGTTCATCGACGCTAGCCGCAAAGTCCCTGATCTTCTGTTCGGGCAACGGCCAACACATACCGAGTTTGAGCACGGTCGCCTCGGGGAAGGCCTCCTTGACGTAGAGATAGGAGACACTCGAGGTGATGAAGCCGCGCTTCCGATCACCCGCTTCAATCCGGTTGTACGGCACCGTCTCGGCCAGTGCCCGGCTGCGTTGCATCCGCTCTTCCACATGAAGCCGGCGCCGACGAGCCATGGCCGGCAGCATGACGAACTTCTCGGGATGCTTTTCGATGCTTGGGTGCAGCGGCGCTTCAACACGCTCACCGGCCCCGACCACCCCTTTGACATGGGCGATCCGGGTGGTGATCCGCAGCAGCACCGGGGTATCCAACTCCTCGCTCAGGGCGAAGGCGATCTTGACGAATTCACGGGACTCGGCCGGATCGCTCGGCTCGAGCATGGGCAGCTTGGCCGCCAGCGCGTAATTGCGGTTATCCTGTTCGTTTTGCGAGGAATGCATGTCGGGATCGTCGGCGGTGAGGATCACCAGCCCGCCCCGGCCGCCGGTATAGGCGGCGGTGAACAGCGGATCGGCGGCCACGTTGAGACCCACATGCTTCATGGTCGCCAGGGCTCGGCCGCCGGCAAAAGACGCCCCGATGGCCACCTCGAGCGCAACTTTTTCATTGGGCGCCCACTCGGTGTACACCCCCTCGTAGCCGGAGAGGTGTTCCATAATTTCGGTGGACGGCGTTCCCGGATAGCCGGAGGCGACCCGGACCCCGGCTTCCCAGGCACCGAGAGCAATCGCCTCGTTTCCGGAGAGCCATCGTATGGTATCTGCTGTGCGTTCAGTCATGAGAAACGATATGTTTCACTCCTTGTATTGAATTCCGATGATCGCTGGCACGTCGGCCCGGACTGAGCCGAGTTTCGAGGTAATTGGGAAAACTACTCTGAAATCAGGAAATCGAGCAAGTTTTTTTTGGTTGATCCGACTCAAGCCTCCTTTTTGCAGTGACGGGTAGACGAACCGGCGAAGGGCATCGC
>JAUVWB010000178.1 GCA_030604345.1 Desulfofustis sp.
GCCTGATCGGTCGTTCATCACCGATCGTCAGCCCGGTCATGCCCTTTGCCCGCAGCTCTCTGTGCACCCACTGAGCCACCGCCGCAGCGTGTTCACCCCAGCCAAGCTGATCAACGTCGACGCCGACGACCTCGGCAATACCGAGCCCGAGGATATGCAGGGCGGCCCGGTTCACCTCCACGACGGTCCCCTGAGCATTCAGCTCGATCACTCCCTCTGACAGGCAGGCTACGATTTCTTCACGATGGATTTTCTCTGCCAGTATTTCACCGGCAATGCTTTGTCCGTCCGGCTGCGGCTCATCAGGCAGCGACTCGTGCATTCTTGGCCCCCATGCCGATTCGCCAAAACGGTGACGGAACTGTTCGAGGGCCTGGCGAATAGAGCTCCTCATCTCCGCTAGGCTGCCTTTGGCAATACTGAGATCGCAGGGAGTGGCGGCCATCAGTCGCTCGGCCTCGGCGGCCGGCATCGCCGAAATGATGACGATGAACATATGCTGCAACGCCGGGGTCTGTCGAATGATGCGGCAGAGTTGATCGCCGCCGACCAGGGGCATGACGAGATCGGTGAAGATGATATCGATGGCGACGGTCTTGAGGATTTCCAGCGCCTGCAAACCATTGTCCACCGCGCGCACAGAACACCCTTCCCGCTCGACGAGGGTTGCGATCGCCTTGAGGAGAACGGGGTTGTTGTCAACCACCAGAACCTTCATACACCGCCCCTTGCTCAGTCGTCTTGTTTACCGAAAACCGTCGTACGGAAAAAATCGGTGAGACCAACCCGGCGCTGTCTCGTCCGAATCTGTTCGGGGATCAAATCCGATTGGCGAATCTTCAATATAGACATTTTGTATTCGATATGGCTGGCCAACCGGTTGTCAAGGTACCAGGCATACATCAATCCCATCAACAGACCGGGCGGGGTGAATCCCTCCTGATCGTTGATCACCCTGGTGAAATGTCCCGGTTCCAACTCCTTCATCCGGGCCAGCTGCAGGAACTCGCCCAACTCGGTATCGGAGAAGTAGCAGGCCCGTTCATCGGCACGCCGTAGCTTGAGATGATAAACCCGCCCCAGGGTGCGGCCACCATCGAGGAGCGGTTCGATACGCTTTTCCAGGGCGTAGTCGCCCAGCAGGGATTGACCGAGGGCGATCAAGAAGGCAATTTCCAGTTTTTTTGAGTCTTCCAGCCGATCCTGACGAAGATAGATGCGGCTGTTGTTCGGTTCATAAAAAGAAAAGACATTATCCCACCGCTGATCACGCGGCCAATGCTCGGGCCGGACGCAGGTGATGCCGCTGACCAGATCCAGATGACGGCACGGGATGTCCTGATGGTACCAGACCATCTCCACCAGCCGATCACGGATGTCCGCCACGTCGAAATCGACCACATCCGGGCCGGCATCGATGATCAACTGGTGCAGTCGCTGCGAGATGCGCCGATACTTGTGCGACGGCAAGGTGGCCGTGCAACACTGGACACCACCTTCCGTCCCCGTCACAACCGGTCTTTTTGCACCCCGGACCCGGACCCGGTCGAATAGTACTTCGGCCAGATAGAGGGTCTTGACGGTCTGCGCCACCACGTGCGGATCGTGTTGAATGACTTGCCGTTCATGAAGTGCGGCCCGGGAATAGAAACCGCACTCGACCGTCTCGAAGCCCTCTTTTTCAAGGACGTCTCGATCGAGGTAGATGGGACTCTTGCCTTCCACAGCGTAATTCTGAATGATCGATCCGGGAATATCCTGCAAGGAGAGACAGAGAATCTGGTCGAAGAGCCCACGGATGCCACCGGGCACGTTCCGGTCATAGGCCCGGATCATGTCGGAGACATGAAACTTGCGCTCCGGATCCAGGTTGCTTCGATCCGTCTCTCCTTCCTGGACCCACAGGTTGGCAATGAGCAGTTTCAGGGCGTGCCGGTTGTTTTTGACCGCCTCGGCGATGCCCGGCACCTGCATCACCGGAATGATCGAGCTGTACAGGCTCCCCGGGGCCATGATCAGGATATCGGCGCTGCCGATCTGTTCCAGCAAGGTCGCCGGCACATAGGGGGTACTGCAGAAATCCACATGGACCCGGTCGATGGGAAACCCCCGTCGGGCCTCGCTCGATTTTTTTTCGCCGCGGACCTGGACCCCGTCACCGTAGACAAATCGAAGCTGAGCCGGTGTGGCGGTACAGGGTTCGACGGCGCGCGGAGCGGCGCCAAAGACAAAGGCGCAATCGGCCAGGCCGGCATAGACCAGGTCGCCATAGCGATTGGCCAGGGTTTCCGGCTCCCGCTGCAATACCCCCGGTGGCAGCCGGCGGCACAACGCCGAGACCACGATCAGGTTGCCCAGACAATGCGAGCGCTGCACCGTCTGCCGACAGGTCGCGTCGCTGAAGCAGAAGGTGAGTGCCTGTTCGACATAGCGTCTGATCGCCGCCGGTACCCTGGCCGACACCATGCCGCACTGCTCGAGCAGTTCCCGCGCCGAGCTGGGGCAACCGGAAAACCGGTAGTTGAACAGGGTGGACAGCTCCCCGGCCAGGGACGTCGCCTCGGCCACGGTAAGATCGTATTGTTTCTGCAGGCGCTCCAGTTGGATGGAAGACAGCAACACATGACGAATATCGCCCACGGCGATGACCGGCATGTCCTTGAGCAATTCCCCGGTCGAGCCACCGTCATCGGTTACACAGACGATGGCCGAGGTTCTGGGAAAGACCTGTTTGAGCCCCTCGAAGGGCCGGCGAGCCCAGCCCTTCTGCCGGCAATCTCCGCCGATTATGTTGGACAAGCCGGTACCGCCGCCGAACACCACCACCCGCAGATCATCGGTTTTGGTCTCCACCAGATTCTGTCGCAACTGGGTGAAGGCCACGGAGGAACGGTAGTCGGCCAGCTTGGGGACATCGTTGAGCACCAGGTCAACCAGTTTCTCACGCAGATTCCGGTGCGGCAACAGCTCCAAAGGAGCCAGGTTCCTGGCCCCCAGCTGATCGATCAACTCCCGGTTCTTCTCGGTAAAATCTCTATCCATGATTGCGCTACGTCCACCTCTGCATCGCTTCGTATGACTGCCGGTCGGCGCCTGCGGCAGCGTCAGACAGTGCCGTCAGCAAGCAGCATCGACTCCACTCGGGCGCGCTCATCCTCCGTATCGACCTCGATCGAGTCATGCTCGGTCAACACCACTTTTATCTTGTATCCGTATTCAAGCGCCCGCAACTGTTCCAGTTTTTCGAAACGCTCCCACTCGCCTTCGGGTAAGGCCACGAAGCTCAGGAGAAACCCTTTCCGGTAGGCGTAAAAGCCGAGATGCTTATAGTACGTGGGGCTCGATTCGCCGGGGTTGCGTTGAAAAGGGATTGCTGAACGAGAAAAATAAAGAGCATAGTGATCCCGGTCGAAAACGGTCTTCACATGATTCGGATCGTGGATTTCTTCTTTGCGGATGATCTTGTAGATCAGCGTCGACATGGGCAACGCCGGGTCGGCAAGCAGCGGCCGGGTTACCTGTTCGATCACCGCCAGGGGAAACAGCGGCTGATCACCCTGGATGTTGACGATCACATCCTGCTCCGAGATGCCCAGCAGTTCCGCCGCCTCGGCCAGCCGATCGGTGCCGGAGACATGGTCGTTGCGGGTCATCACAAAGTCGGCACCGAACGAGGCCACGGCAGCGGCGATCCGCTCATCGTCGGTGGCCACGACCACCTTGGACAACACGGGTACGCGCCTGGCCCGTTCGACCACGTGCTGAATCATCGGTTTGCCGCAGATCTTCGCCAGCGGCTTGCCGGGAAAACGGTTGGATTGATAGCGGGCCGGGATAATGGCGATGACCTGTGTGTCTTTCGTTGCTTTTATCATGAATCCGACTAACCTCAGGGTGGGCTCGAACGACAACCGTTCGTTTTGCTTCACTACTTACTGTATTTCATCATGGATATCAAACAACTCGTCAGGGTCAGGAGCATTTCCGCCGAAGCCGCAGATCAGCGGCTGACGCAGCGGCTGGCACAACGACTCCAGCTCTCGGAACTCTTCGAAGACGACACCGAGACCCCGTTTTTTCTGGCCTTCACCGGCGGTCGCCTCAGCCTGTTCAGCAGGGCTGACAAGGCGTCGCCAAAACCCCTCTGTGTCGATTTCCTGACCGGTCCACTCGGGTACCGCAGCCTCCGGGATCGCCGGATCAATCAACCGCTCGCCAAAGCGGTCGGCATCAAGGCGGGTATCAGACCCCGCGTCTGCGACGCCACCGCCGGTCTCGGCGAGGACGGCTTCGTCCTCGCCTCGCTCGGTTGCCGGGTCACCATGATCGAGCGTTCGCCGATTGTCTGGGCGCTTCTGGATGACGGCCTCCGCCGGGCCGCAAGCGATCGGCTGCTCGGCCCTGTCGTCAGCGAACGGATCACGTTGCTGCAGGGAGACGCCGTCACCATCCTGAGCGGATCGGCAGGACAATACGACACCCTTTTCCTCGACCCCATGTACCCCGAGACACAGCGATCGGCGCTCAACAAACAGAAGATGCGCACCGTGCGCACCCTGGTCGGCGACGATGCCGACAGCAGCGATCTGCTCAACGCCGCTCGAAAAGCGGGGCCTTCCCGGATCGC
>JAUVWB010000405.1 GCA_030604345.1 Desulfofustis sp.
CCGATGGTGTGGAGCAGGAAAAGCCCATCTCCGGCCAGACATCGCTGTACCACCCTCATGAAGGTACGATAATTCTTATAGCCCACATGCTCGAACATGCCCACCGAGGCGATGGCGTCGAAAGTGGTGTCCAGTTCCCGGTAATCCTGCAGTCTGATCTCCACCGGCAAGCCGGCACACCGCTCCCGGGCCAGGTGGGCCTGCTCTTCAGAAACCGTCAGGCCCACCACTTCGACACCGTAGTTGCGGGCCGCATACAGCGCCAGACTCCCCCACCCACAACCGATATCGAGCAGTCGCATACCCGGTTGCAGATTGAGCTTGCGGCAAATCAGATCGAGTTTGGCCTGCTGGGCATGCTCGAGCGTCTCGGCCCGGTGCCAGTAACCGCAACTATAGGTCAGCGACGAATCGAGCATCAAGGTGAACAGATCGTTGCCGGCATCATAGTGACGCTCCCCGACCTGGAAGGCGCGTCGACGGCTCTGGCGGTTACACAAGAGCGCTTTCGTCTTGCCGATCAACGCCGGGATCTTTTGACAATAGGTTCGGTCTACCCCCTGTTTCAGGAGCCGATAGAAGAATTGGTTCAAGGCCTGGCAGTCCCACCAGCCATCCATGTACGACTCTCCGAGAGCCAGGGACCCTCCGGCAACTACCACCTCGTAGAAACGCTGGTCGTTGATCCGGATATCCCAGGGCCGCTGACCGTCTACGGCGATGTCTGCCTTCTCGAACAGGTTGCCCAGATATCGCTGGGCCATCGATCGAATGATCCTTCTCATGGTCGCCATCCCTCCCTGAAAACGGGCGGCGGGCCGTGTACCGAAGCTTACTGAAGCTGCATCGAGCAGAAAGGTTGGATCCCGGCGCCCTTTGCCACACCAGGGCCAACGACCCGAAAGGATCAAAGGACATCACGGGCAGGTCGAGGGTCTTTCATCGGCCTGAGAAATCACTGAAGGAATGCGGTAGTGCCATCAACATCCATCAGGAGATTCCGTCAGAGCGTGACGGCCGCAGAGAAGGACGTCGACAAGCTCGGGCCGACACCTGCGCCGGTGTCCCTGGCCCTGAATTTCGTCTGCTACTGTATATGCACAGCCTAGCTCATTTTTCCCGCAGAGACAAATTGTTTTGAGTTCATCGGGGTTGAGCATACTTTTTTGAGTTACCGGCAAAGACCCGGCGAAGGGCATCGCTTCCAAACGTTGCTCTTCGGCCTGGCCGCCGTCACGCCATGGCCGACAGGCAGGCCATCCGTGGCCTGCTGTCAGTAGCGGACGCCCTCTCCACAACCCTGCGGGCCTCCGCGAGGCGTTTTCCATCGATACCCATCTATTCCATCCCAACGCCATGCAGACGTGACTTGTTGAGACGTGGTGACGCGGGCGAGGGGGTCAGCTGGGATAGCGGTCCTGGATATAATCCTTGAGGTGCCTGATCTCCACATCCTGCTCGGTGAGTTGCGCTTTGACCAGATCACCGATGGAGACCAGTCCGGCCAGCTTGCCGTCTTCGATAATTGGGATATGGCGGATGCGGTTTTCGGTCATGACGGTCATCAAGTGCCCGACCTTGTCGTCCGGCGTACCGACAATGACATCCCTGGTCATCACCTCCCGCACCGACACGCGAGAAATGGAGTCGGGCCGGCTATGCACCGCTCTGAGAATATCGTTCGGCGCGACGATGCCGAGAATCCGATCATACTTGTCGACGACGACCAGCGAACCGATACGGTTGGCAAAAAACAACGAAACCACATCGATCAGTAGGTTTTCCTCGTGGATGGTTACCACCCGTGTTCCCTTCTCGGCGAGAATGTCTTTTACTCTCATGTCCTCGTCCTTTGTCTTATGAGGTTGGCAGCCGGGTCGACAGCAGCTCCGACAGCGTCCCGAAAAAATACTACCAAG
>JAUVWB010000180.1 GCA_030604345.1 Desulfofustis sp.
AGCGACGACGAGATGGTTTTTCTTACCGATTCTCCCTGAGCGGCAAACCGGGATCCGCTCACCGGAAAACCGCTGTCGGTGGAGCATCCTCGCGTCGTCCGCGGATCAGGTGATAAAGGACAAGAATGGCAACCGCCCCAAGCGTATCGGCAACCATGTCTTTCTGAGCGTCCCAGACGTCTCCCTGGGAGCCCAGCACCTCTATACCGGCTTCAGGATTACCGAGAATGGCAAATTGCCACTCAATCACCTCATAGCCGGCAGCAACCGAGATGATGGAAAACAACGCAAACAGATAGATCACCACACGTGAATGAACCAGGTTCTTGCGGCTGAGAAACTCAGCGATGGGAAAGGCGTAGAAACCGACGGTAAAATGGGCGATTCGGTCATAGTGATTCCGTTCGAAGCCGAAAAAATCGGTGAACCAGTCAAACGGAACGGCGGCGAAGGTATAATACCCACCCACCGTATGCATGCCGATGAGGAACGACATGAGCAGATAGCTGAGGGTCGAAAACCTGAACCAGTGGCGATACGCGAGGACCAGAAAAGCAACAATGCAGACAATGGGCAGGTTTTCCGCCAGCCATACTTCACGTCCGCTCGGCGGGTTGATACCGAGCGCTATGAACAGAACCAGGTACCCAGCCAGCAAAAGGTGCGGCACCATCTTCACGGGACCTCCCAGGTGGACATTATCATCGCTTGCAGACCGGTCACCCTACCGTAATGAGCGACGACCGGCACCGCAGACTACCAGATAATAGCCTAAAATCATATTGTTTTTCAGCACATCTCGAGTGTTGACGAGAAACCGTCCGAGGGCACGCCTTGCCTCGGCCGACTTCAAGGGACTTTAAACAATAGTCGTTTCGCACAGTCGTTTCGTTGAGCAAACACATTTTGGGTTCTCTCGACTCGAGTATATGCATCTGCGACCGGGCCGTTTGCCGGTACCCCTGATGAGTAAGCTTAACCCGGAAAAACCTGATTACTACAATAGCAAACACCTGTCTGCCGTACTATTTTATTGCGCGTCTCGATGTAGAGAGAAATTTCGAATTCTTCAAGCGCCGCTCGCTACCGTCAGCAATGACCGGCGGCGCTGACCCGATATAACCATGACCGTCCCGAAGCAAGGCCGGCACGTCGTATTGCCGGAACGATGACCGACGGAGGTGCAACAAACCCTTTCTGAAACCGAACCGATCAGTTACATTGACAGGCAGATCAGCATCAGGATCAGGCGACGGAAACCTGCATGCGGCCGGTCTCGGCCACATGTTGTGACAACGACAGGCGGGGGGCGTCTATCGTCACACTGACCACATGATCGATATCGAAAATCACCACCAGCTGGTTGCATACCTGCAGCAGAGCGGTCTGCTGAGGGACCGGGATTTGTCCCGCTGCACCAATCTGCACGGTGGCGTCTCCAACCGAACGGTCAGAGTTGACTTTGCCGACGGGGACAGTTGGGTGATCAAACAGGCCCTGGCCAAACTCAGGGTCAGTGCCGACTGGTTTTCCGACCCACGACGAATTCACATCGAGGCCGAAGGGCTCCGCTGGCTGGCCCGGCTCATCGGTCCCGAATCGGTGCCGGCCTTCGTTTATGAATCCTACGACCAACAATTGCTGGTGATGACGGCCGTCCCCGATCCGCATGTCAATTTCAAGGAGCTGCTTCTGACATCAGCTCCCGACCCTCATCACGTGAAGGAGTTCGCCCTGCTCCTGACACGCCTGCATGGCAATGGATACGAGCATCACGAATCACTGGCCCAGGTCTTCGCTGATGTCACGTTCTTCGAAAATCTTCGCCTTGATCCCTACTACCTCCAAGCCGCCCGTCAACTTCCGGAGGCTGCTCCGTTTCTGGCCCGACTGGTGGAAGGCACAAGAAAACGAAGATTGACCCTGGTTCACGGGGACTTCAGCCCCAAGAATATCCTCATCTGCAACGACCGTTTGATCCTGCTCGACCATGAAGTCATCCATTTTGGCGACCCGGCCTTTGATGTCGGCTTCTCCCTGGCGCACCTGCTCAGCAAGGCTCACCATCTCCGTCACCGGCGTCGTGCCTTCACCGACGCGAGCGTCCATTACTGGAACAACTACCTGCAACGCTGCGGCCACACTCCTTGGGCTGGGGATTTGGAGGCCTGGTGTATCGATCACACCCTTGGCTGTCTGCTGGCCCGTGCGGCTGGCAAGTCACCGTGGGAATATCTGAGTCATGGTGAAAGAGCAGCACAGCGCATGACCGTCAAACGGTTGATCGACAACCGGCCTGCATCCATGCCTGCCCTCATCAAACACTTTACCGATCTCTTGGACGACTATGAGTGAAATACGTTCTCTGTACGGTTTGGAAATCCTCGACAGTCGCGGTTGGCCCACCATCAAGGCCACCTGCATCCTGAGCAGCGGAGCGTACGCCTCTGCCTCGATCCCCTCCGGTCGCTCCACCGGGGCGGCTGAGGCTTGGGAATTGCGGGATGGCGACCAGGCCCGCTACCGCGGCCGGGGCTGCCGCCAGGCTGCGGATAACGTCAACACCATTATCAACCAGGCGCTGCGCGGCCGAAACATTACCAGTCAACAGGATCTTGACCAGGCCCTCTGTGAACTCGATGGCTCACCGAACAAACACCGGCTCGGCGCCAACGCCATCCTTGCCGTTTCCATCGCCTTTGCCCGCGCCCAGGCACGAGAGCGCGGGATATCACTCTACCGCCATTTTTCCGAATTGCTGGAAGAACCGGTCACCCATTTCCCACGCCTGACCATCAATCTGTTCAGCGGCGGTCGACACGCCGGCCGGCAGGTGGCCATCCAGGATGTCCTCATCGTTCCGAGTGGTGCTTCTTCCCTTGATGCATCCCTGGTGACCATGAGCAACATCTATCAAACAGCCGCCGAGCTGACCTATGAAACCTACGGCATGCGTTTACTGACCGCTGACGAAGGCGGCCTGGCACCACCCTTTGAAAGCTCGGAAGTTATGCTTGAAGCGGCGCTGGCGGCAATTGAGGGCGCGGGATACCGCCCCGGCGAAGACGTCCACCTGGCCATTGATGTCGCATCTTCCCACTTTTATCGCGACGGACAATACGAACTCGACCAACGGCGCCTCCAACCGGAAGAAATGATCGAGCACCTGTGCCGCTGGCGCAGCCAATACCCGATCGTCAGCCTGGAAGACGGCCTCGCCGAAGACGATTGGCACCACTGGCCGCATCTGTGCAAAGCCCTCGGCAACACGACACTCATTCTCGGCGATGACCTCCTCTGCACCAATCCCGAGCGAATTGCCAGAGCGATACACAGCGGCGCCTGCAACGGACTACTCCTGAAAGTCAACCAGATCGGCACGCTGAGCGAGGCAATCACGGCCCACCGGCTGGCCCGGCAGGCCGGATGGCAGGTAACCGTCAGCGTGCGCAGCGGCGAAACCGAAGACGACTGGGCCGCCGAGCTGGCCGTCGGTTGGGCGGCCGACCAGTTCAAAAACGGAGCGATCACCCAATCTGAACGGCTTGCCAAATATAACCGACTCCTGGAAATCGAAGTCGGGGAGCGACTACCAATCCGCCCCTGGCCGAACGCATTGAAGCCGGGCCACACCCGGCATCTGTAAAAAACTGAAACAGCGGTGTAAAGTCAACGGACAAACCTAACTCTCACATCCCATCACGCCGTCGTCCGATTGTTATTTGATCCCTCTAATCCGCCCTCTCCCTTCCCTCCGTCCTGCTGACAGCCGGCCTTGTCAGGGTTTTGCCTGGGCCTCTCCTGGTCTTGTTTTTTGGAAGTCGTCACCTTGGCATTGCGTTTGAATATCACCCATGACATGAAGCTACCGCAGCATGAAACGAGATATGGCCGATCACTTACGGCCTTCCCACTTTTACTTAATTGGAGAGAGACATGGAACAAAGAACCAGAAGGGTGTTGCTTGCCGTAAATGGAAGTGATGAATCAATGACAGCAGTCCGCTACGCATGCGGTTCTTTACCGCCTCGAGGATCAAAGATAACCCTTTTCCAGGTTTTGAGTTCTGTGCCCGAGGAGTTCTGGGACTTGGAAAAAGACCCTGCCTGGGCAAAAAAGATTGAAATCGTCAGAGCTTGGGAGGACGAACAGAAAAAGAGATGCAACGATTTCATGGATCGGGCGTGTGCTCATTTCCGTGCATCTGCCTTTCCAGCGGACGCGGTTACCACCAAAATAGGGGTACAGAAAGAAGGAATTGCCCGAGACGTGATACGAGAGGGGAAAAACAATTACCACGCGCTGGTTATCGGCCGCGGCGAATCAGGATCAAATCCACAGATGCCGCTAGGCGGAGTTACCAGCAAACTCATTGCCCATGACTCTCTGCCGAGTATTTGGCTCATTGGAGGAGCCCCACTCTCCTCACGGCTGCTCATCGCTCTCGATTCTTCTCCACAGGCAATCAGCCTCGTCGAACATGTGGCCGCGATGTTTGACTGCCGTAAGCTTGACGTTACCCTTTTTCACGCAATTAGGGGGATATCTGTATCGATACAGGGAATGGAGTCCATCTTTCCGAGTGACTATGCAAAAAGTATTACGGAAGACGCGCAAACGAAA
>JAUVWB010000272.1 GCA_030604345.1 Desulfofustis sp.
CCGCAGCGAACTGACCACCGAGGCACGGCCGCACAGCGGACTCGGCGTCGGCTTCTACACCACGGTCACCTCGCCGATCAGACGACTGCTCGATCTGGTCATGCAGCACCAGATCAACCATCTGGTACGCCGCCGCAGCACCTGTTTTACCGAGGACATGTGCAAGGATTTCACCTCGATCATCTCCCGCACGGTGGCCACCGCCAACAACGTCAAACAGCAGCGGCATCGCTATTGGCTGCTGAAATACCTGGAAGAACGCAAGGACACCTACATGGACGCCCTGGTCATCGAAACCGGGCCGAAACGGGTCAACCTGCTGCTCACCGATATCATCATGGACATCGACCTGCCGGCCACCCGGATGCCGCTACCGGAACCGGGCAACCAGGTCAAGGTCAGACCGGTGAAGGTCGACCCGCTCGACAACAGCGTCCGCTTCGACTGGTGATCAACACCCTTCGATCGCCGCGCCCGTGCGCTCCGCTCTAATCTTTACTTCCCGGCCCGGCTCGAAGCCATCGGTGCCGCGCTCGCATTCGAGCACCAGCTTGTTTCCTTCGGCCTCCACCACAACGCAGCGAGCGCTCGCGGCAAAGGCGGCCGAACCGGTGCCGGCCAGAAGCAACAGCACCACCAGAAGTCCCGTCAATCGTTTCATAGCTTTCCTCCAGGGGAGCTTGAATGATCGGCAGAGCCCCTCGCCCCGCCTTTTTTCCACGATACGGGTGACCAAGCGCAAATAACAGACGACATCGGCCGATATGCGTACCGACATGAGGCGACATCGAGTGGTGGTACCGGTGGTTGTCTGGTGGCAAAACCGCCGGCATTTGTTATCATGCATCCAGGTCTTGTTGCCCTGAAACCTCAACCGCTGCGCAATCGACAGTGAACGAAACACACTACCCAGGCGGCCCGGAGATGGTCAAAATCGACGGGGCCAGGATTCGAGCCATCCGCGAACAAAAAGGGCTCACCCAACTCTATGTGGCCACCGCGGTCGAGGTTACCACCGACACCGTGTCCCGCTGGGAAAACAAGCGTTACCCGACCATCAAGAAAGAAAACGCCCTGCGGCTGGCCGCCGCCCTGGAAGTCGATCTGCAGGAACTTCTCGAACGAGAAGAAGACCTTCCGCCACCTGAACAACCGGCTCCGGCGACAGACCCGCCCGAGCCGCCCGGCTCCGCAGAAAGCGAAGAGTCGCAGATGGTGGTGCTGAGCGCGGAAAAAAGGCGTCTCCCCTTCCGCCCCTGGGCCGTGGCCGCCGGTGCCTTGTTGGTGCTGGCCACGGCGGCGACGCTTGTGCTGGTGCTCGCCAGGGACCGGGAACAGCGGTCGGACCCGACCATAATCATTCGCCGCACGGCACCGCCCCATTTCATCGCCGGCCAGCCCTTCCCGGTCTTTCTCACCATCGATGCACCGGACGATCGAACCGTTTCGGTAATCCTGCGCGAGTCGATCCCGCCGGGAATGAATTTGGGTACCACGCTGCCGCCGATCTCCGGACACGACAAGAAGGACAACTCAATCAAGTGGCTGAAGAAAATAACGGGAACCATCACCTTTGCCTATACCCTGCACAGCGATCCAGCCTATCAGGGCGAGGTGCGGTTGGACGGGACCCTCAAGGTTACCGGGGGCAGCGGCTCGGACCTGGCGATTGTCGGCGACTCCCGACTGACGGCGGGAGTCTTCCACTGGGCCGATGCCGATCGGGACAACCGGATCAGCGACGAGGAGATTTTAGCGGTCTACGATCTGATCGGCACCGACCACACCATCGATATCGATATGGGCCTGATCGAGGATATCTGGCTCGGCGACGGCTATGTCTGGCAGCAGGCAGAACAACGTCTGACCGTAGTGGAATGACCCGTGCACAACACCTGTTTATAAAAGACCGGTACAACTCCCATGAAGACAGCAAAACTACTTCCCCGCCATCGCCTGCTCCCCCTCATCGTCGCCTGCCTCGGACTGCTCTGTGTGCTGACGCTCGGCACCGGCCGGGCCGACGCCGCCTCGGCGCAGCTGCTTCAGCGCCAGGCGAACAGCGTCGTAGTGCAGATCAACCCGGAACAACCGGCGCCGGCCAACCTGATCGCCGAACTCTATTTTCCGCCCGGCGTGCAGATTGTCTCGGCATCGCCGCACCCGGCCAAGATCGACCGCAACAGAGGGGTCGTCAGGTGGCTGCTCAAGGCCACCCGACCCGGGACTCAGCTGCTGCAGGTGGCCGGCAATCAACCGCTGCGCCTCTCCGACTTCAGTGCCCGCATCCGTTATCGCCAACCCGGTTCGGGCCAGATGGTCGAGATCAACGCCTCGCGATAACCCCGGGCTGTCCCCGGTAACACGCCCCGACAGACCAACCGCCGGCCCGGAGCCGCACGCCGTCCCCCTAACCCTCCGCACCCCGTCATATCGGTGTTTTCGCAGCGGCTCGAACCTTTCTTGTCAGAGAACCACGAACCGTCCTCAGCCGGTAACGCCCCACCGAAGCAACGGGAAGACGACCCGATACCGGGCGATGTCGGGTCCGACATCGCCCCATATCCGCTATCATTTCAGCAGTTCAGGGCTTACAAAGGAATCAAGACGGCAGTACCCGGCATCAACCACACACCAAGGAGGACAACCATGAAAAGACTGATTCTCTCGGCAACCATCGCCCTGGCATCACTGATCGGAACCGTACCGGCACAAGCCGACCACAGCCGCGGCCTCAACGGCCTGATCATCGGCGCCGGCGGCGGAGCCATTGCCGGCCAGGCCATCGGCCGGGACACCGAAGCAACCCTGATCGGAACCGCCGTGGGGGGGCTGCTGGGCTACGTCATCGGCAGTGAGATCGATCGCGGCTATCGGACACCACACCAGGTCGTCTATCACCAGCCGCAGGTCATTCACCGGCACCAAACCATCGTCAAGCATTACCCGCCGCCGCGGCAGGTGGTCAAGCACAAGCGGGTCATCCATGACTACCGCCACTACCGTCCGGTGGAGGAGCGCTACCAGGCAGGCCCGCCCTGTCGTGAGGCGGAAATCCTCGGCACCGTAAACGGCAGGGCCAAGAAGCTGTACGGGACCGTCTGTCGTACCGAAAACGGATGGGAGCTGGTTTCAGAACCGGGCCGGAAGGCAGGCCGGGGCGACCACCGTCAGGACGTCCGCTACCAGCACTGGGTGGACCGACGCTTCTAACCCGAACCAGCGTGAATCAGCCGCCCGCCGCAGCAGCGGCACGGCTGACAGAACGTCCACAACCGACAGCAGGCCATGGGTGGCCTGTCTGTCGGTTGTGGACGTTCTGTCAGCCGTGCCGCTGCTGCGGCGGGCGGCTGA
>JAUVWB010000360.1 GCA_030604345.1 Desulfofustis sp.
CTCGGGAGCCACGCCCAAAGGACCGCCGATAATGAAGACCGCCTTTTTCACCCCGCGGTTCAGAAGCGAGCCGATCAGCACGGCCAGTTCCTCGGAGTCCATGGCTCTGCCGGTTCGATCAAGCACCACCCGGTAACTGTCGGGCTCGATGGCCTGGTTGAACACCACACTCTGCAGCGCCATAATCTCGTTATCGCTGCGATTGATATACCGTTTTTCCTTGAGGTGGGTGAGTTCCAGAGGAACGAAGTGACGCAACCGCTTACTAAAATCTTTGATGCCCGCCTCGACATACGACTCCTTGGTCTTGCCGAGCAGGAGCAGTTCGATCTTCATCCCGGCGGACCTTGATCTGCGTCTTTTGCGTCCAGCACCCGTTTGAGGATGGCACAAAATTCAGGATAGGAAAGATCTTTATTGATCCCGGGACAGGAATCGCTGATGGCAGTGAAATTCGCTTCATCAATCAAGATCGCACGGACCAGCGGCCACTCGGCGCAACGCCATGGTCGTCCCGGATAGACCGAGCAGCCGTCATGGTAAAAAATGCACCGGTGCTCGACGATTCTCATCTGCACCGTCTGTCCGGTTACCCGCCAATAGCGTTGACCGACAACCTCACCGGGCAGCCCCAGGTGATCGAGCATCCGTTGCTGATCGCTCTCATCGAGCGATACCGTGGTTTCCCCGTGGCAACAGAATCCGCAACGCTGGCAGGTAAAGAGCAATGAACGTTCGTCCATGATGGAGGTCCCCTTGACGTTTAAGCAACAAGAGGAAAGATTATAACGAGTCGCCTGAAAAAACGCTGCAAAGGAAACAGCACGGGAGAGGAAATTCGCCAGCGGCTGACCCGGCGGTCGCCTCAGGCGTAACCGATCATGTCGCCGAAGGTGGAGATGTCGATGCCGTACAGCATCGCCGCCATGCGCCATTTTTCGTCGTCGGCCACGTCGAAAATGATATGGTCGTCAGCCGGTAAAGTCAGCCAGCCGTCGGCCAGTAGCTCCGCTTCCAGCTGTCCCGGCCCCCATCCTGCATAGCCCAACAGGAACAGATATTTTTCCGGGCCGCGATCATGGGCGATGTCTTCGAGGATCTTGGTCTCCCGGGATAACGAGATGGTCGGGCTGATCTCGAGACGATGTTCTGCCTGGTAGTCTGACTGATACAGGATGAAGGCCGATTCCAGCTCAACGGGTCCGCCGATATGTACCGGCGGCAGCGCCTTCTTGGGGACCGGCAGACTGGCGTTGCGCAATACCTCGTCGAGGCTGAAGAAGGGACTCGGTTTGTTGATTGCCACACCCATCGCCCCTTCGTGACTATGCGCACAGATATAGATCACCTGTTCTTCGAAGCGCGGGTCGGGCATCTGCGGCGTCGAAATCAGAAAGGAGCCGGTCAGGGTGTCGATCACCGGAGCTTTTTCGGAAACCATCGGAGCACCACAAAGCTGACGTGAATGGAAATAGGCCTATGATAGTAAGGGTATCAAAACCGGGCCGTCACCGTCAAGGGTTCCCAGCCGGGGAACCGTTCCGTTCTGCCCCTGATCTCTTGTACCCGTTCACCCTCACGGAAAAAAACCATTTGCCGATGACATTTCAGTACAGATACCATACACTGTCTGATGAGAAACCCTCATCTCCCTTGCTTACCGAGAGCCACTATCCATGACTGAGCTTGCCCTCGCCGTCCTCGCCGCCGACCATTACGATCCTTTCCAGTTCCTCGGCGCCCATGGCTCATCCTCTTCTGCTGACGTGGTTTTCCGAACGCTGCAGCCTCAGGCGGAACATATCGATGTTTGCTGCGGTGAACGTTGCTTCCCGATGCAGCGAGTTCACAGCGACGGGCTCTTCAGCTTCACGGTAGCTCGTTCCGAACTGGCCTTTCCCGATCTGGACCCCTTCGATTATCGCTACCGGATCGTCTATCGCTCCGGCGTCGAACAGTGGGTCAACGACCCCTATCGCTTTCCGCCGCTGCTCAGCGATCAGGACCGTTACCTGTTCAACTTCGGCACCAACTACTCGTTGTACAACATCCTCGGTGCCCAGTTGGGCCTGCACCATCGGGTATCCGGAACGCTCTTTCGCGTCTGGGCGCCAAATGCCCGTGCCGTTTCGGTCATCGGACATTTCAACGGGTGGGACCGACGGGTCCACCAGATGCGGGTGCTGGGCAGCTCCGGGATCTGGGAGTTGTTCATTCCCGGTGTCGCCGAAAACGAATTGTATCGCTTTTCCATCAAGATCGCCGACGGCAGCCTGGTGGTAAAATCCGACCCGTTCCAGTTCTTCGGGGAGCTTCGGCCGAACACCGCATCCGTGGTGCGCAATCTCAACCGTTATCAATGGCACGACGAAGAGTGGCTGCAGCAGCGACGAAGCAGGCCGCCGTATAGCCATCCACTGGCCATCTACGAAGTCCACCCCGGTTCCTGGCGACGCGATCCGGCGCATCCGGAACGTTTCCTCACCTTCAGGGAGTTGGCCGAGCAACTCATCCCCTACGTGCAGGAGCTTGGCTTTACCCACATCGAGTTGTTGCCGGTC
>JAUVWB010000137.1 GCA_030604345.1 Desulfofustis sp.
CTGCTGCAGGCCCAGCGCGATTATTTCGGTGCCCACACCTATGAGCGGACCGATCGGCCGCGCGGCGAATTCCATCACACCGATTGGACCGGGCAGGGGGGGACCACCACGTCCACCCCCTACTCCCGGTGAACCCGGACCAGGGTTACTGCTGCGGGGCTGCCCCGGCTTCACCAAGCGACTCGGCGGCCGGCCCCTCTTCTGCCGGGGCGGTCAGCCTCTCTCTGGTGAAGGATTGCAGGTCTTTCACCAGCCAGCCATAGATCTTGAAATAGAAAGGCTGATCCGACAAGCGCAGGGCAAAGGCACTGTCGTCATCGGCCAAGGCTGCGAAGGTATAGGTGGTCCGGGTGCCGTCGCGGGTCTCCACGTGGTATTCCAGTACCGGTCGCTGCTCGAAGAGCGGGACCGCCTCCGCCGGGCTGATGAGCGTTTGCAGGGACAGGCCGCAGACGCTGTCGAGCAGATTTTCGATCCGCTTGTCCGGCACCGTCTCCCCCGGGGAAGCCGATTCCAGTACCCACCCCTGGTCCTGGCGGGTCAGGGTGAAGTCGGGAAAGACCACGCGGGCCACCTGGTCGCGATCCCGTTTCAAGACATTTTTATCCAACCAGTTGTCCAGGGTAGGGTCGAGTTCAAATTCACCGACGCCGATGATGACGATGTCGTCGCTGTCACTGCGACGGGCATGAGAGCGCTGGTAACCGGCTCCGGTACCCACGTAGAAATCGGCAAGCACGCCGCTATCGCCGGCCAGCACCAGGTGCGACGAAAAGGCGTCAGGGGCCACGTGGAAGCGCGGCGCGGCGCTGGCCGTGGTGGCGACGGCGAGACCCTGTTTTTCAGCGGCCAACCGCTGCAACAATTCCTCGACCTGGGTGGCGTCGACGGGGGCATCGCCAGCGCTCGCCGCCACCCAGGAGTCTCCGTTTTTCTGCACAGACAAGGTGGACCCTTCGCCGTTGCTGAGGGTAAGGGAGGTCACCTGCTGCGGGTCGAAGGAGAGAAAGGACCCTTCCGGGACGAAAGCCTCGTGTTTGCCGGTGCCTCTGGTGAGAACAAAGGCCGCCAGGCCGATCTGGACCACCAGCAGGATGGCGGCGATGGTGATGATGCGCTGCATGATCAGACCCTCCCGTTGGATTGCTGCAGAATCTGAAGATAGGCGGCTCGGCGGCGTCTCATCAAATAGCTCCGGAGCAGCCAGACCACCAGCAGGCCGGCAAAGGCCAGGCCGTAATTGAGGTATTCCCAGAACAGCTGGGTGTCCCTGGTCAGCGGCAGCAGCGATCGGGCGAATTGACTGCGCCCCCGGATCTCCAGAAGTCCGCGATCCTCGAGGGACCAGTCGACGCTGTTGGCCACCAGTTGCAACGGTGAGAAATAACCGGTTCCCATCATGCTGGTGCCGATGCCAAGGATGGTGTCGTCAAGGAAGTTCCGTGAAGCGAAGAAAATGATCCGCGCCGTTTCCGGCGACTTGTCGATCTGTCTGGCGATCACCGGGGGCTGGTTTTCCAGTTCGGCATCTCCCGGGGGGCCGTCGGCGCCGGACGGATCGTCCGGCTTTTCCTCTTGCTGGTCCAGAAGTGGTGACGGTTTGCCGGCGAAATACGAGGAAAAAGTTCCCTCGACAGCCACCGCCAGCAGTTCCCGACCGGGCTCATCGCCCGGTTTGAACCCGAGGTCGGGATAGGTCCGGTAGTTGGGCTGGATCATGGTGCCGGTGGCGGTCCAGCTCTGCGGCGAGCTTTCCAGCAGCCGCGTGACCGTGCGCCCCCGATTTTTTTCCTGGTCGATGCTGATCGGTGAAGCCCAGTTCATGGTGACCTGGTTCAAGCCGCTGGTGATGCCGCTGTCCTGATTCATCCCGTCCGGCCGGATATCGACGAAATACGGGTAGTTGACCAAGCGGGTCTCCTGGATGGTGAAACCGCCGACGTTTCGTTCGACCGGGACCGGAAAGGAGCTGTTCTGCGGGTCGAGCACCATCGAGTCACCGACGCCGATGCCGTGGAAATCGAGCCACGGGTTCAGGCCCGAGGCGTGAGATTCGGCAGCCAGACTGCCCTCCAGCAGAACGTTGTAGGGCGAGTCCGCCACAATAACGGTGCCGCCCTTCATCAGAAACTGATCCACGGCGAAGAGCTGTTTCTCGTTCAACGAGTCCGGTGCGCTCACCAGCAGCAGGTCGGCTTCGGCGGGGACCTGGCCGTTTTTCAGATCGGTCTCGACGATGCGATGCTGTTCGGTGAGCATGTTCTTCAGCAGGACAAACTGCCGGGAGCCGCCGGGCATGCCGAACTGCGTCATCTCCGGCGGCAGGCTCGGGGCGTGCAGGGCGATGGTCCTGGTCAGGCCGCTGGCGAAACGCTTGACGCCGGCGTCGATGGACCGCTTCAAGCCGTCGCGGGACAGGTCGTCGGGCAGCGGAATTTCGACGGTCTGGTCACCGCTGGACAGAGTCAGATAAAACCAGAACGAACGGGGATCAAAGAGCCCCAGTGTCATCGGCCGGAAGCCGTATTGCTCTTCAATCTGCCGGGCCACGGTCCCGCCTTCGGCATCAGGATCGACCACCGTTACCTGGAGCCGCCCGCGGCTCTTCTCCTGGATCTCATCGAGCAGGTCGAAGAGCTCCGTTTTCAATCGGACCAATTCGTCCGGGAGCAGGGTGTCGGGGGACAGGTAGCCGGTGAAGCGCAGGTCCTGGTCAACGGCGGTAAAGAGGTCGCCGCCTCCCTGGTAGTTATAGAGCACTTTTTTGATGGTGCGGGTGATATCGTATTCGGGATTGCCGAGATCGACGTCGATATGTTCCTCGCCGCGCACCTTGACGTCGATCAGATCGCGGAAGCTGAGGGTCTCGAACTGGTCCCCATACTGGATAAGGATATGGAAGTAGGAATTGGTGACGGCGGACTGGTATTTGCTGGCCGTCTGAAACGGTACCGGCCTGATGCCGTAGCGTTGTCCGGCCTCCTGCTCCAACTCCGGGTTTTCCAGCGGATCGATGAATTCCACCCGTACCCGGTTGCCGCCGGCGATGGCGTACTCCTCGAGGAGATCGCGTAGCCGGGGAACGAGCGGCGCCAGCAGGGGGTGGGTCTGCGGTGAGAAATAGCCGCGGATGAGCAACGGCTCCTTGAGTTGGCGCAGGTAGTTACGGGTGGTTTCGGAGATGGAGTAGATGGAGCCCTCGGTCAGGTCGGCGCGCAGTACGCCGATCGGGGCCAGCCAGAGATTGGCGGCGACGACGTTGGCCATGAGCAGGCCGGCAGCCGCTCGCCAGGCCCGATGGCGCCGGTTATCCGGGTTGTTAGCCCAGCGGATCTTTTCCAGACCATAGACGTTGAGGGTCAGAAACACGCCCATGATACTCAGATAATAATAGAGGTCGCGCAGGTCGATGACGCCGCGGGTGATCGACTGGAACCGTGAACCGCTGCCGAAGAGCTGCAGCAACTCGGTGGCCCGGTTGCCGAAAAAGGCGACCAGCAGGTCGGAGCCGATCAGGTAGAACAGGGTGCAGAGGATGGTGGTGGTGATCAGGCTGACGATCTGGTTCTCCGATTTGACGCTGACGAAGAGTCCGATGCTGATGTAGGCGGCGGCCAGAAAGAGGGTTGCCAGGTAGCCGCCGATAACCGGCCCCCAGTCCAGTGGCCCGAGCAGGGAGACGGTCACGGGCAGGGGCAGGGTGAGGGTCAAGGCGACGCCGACCAGGCCGAGGCAGGCGATGAATTTGCCGAGCACCAGGGCCAGCGGCGATACCGGTGCGGTCAGCAGAAATTCGATGGTCCCGGCCCGGCGCTCCTCGGACCAGGAGCGCATGGTGATGGCGGCGGTCAGCAGGATCAGCAGGATCGGCATCCAGACGAACAGGGCCCTGACCTCGGCGATGTTGGTGGAGAAAAAGGTCTCCAACCAGAAAAAGATGAACAGGGTGACCGCCAGAAAGGTCCCGAGGAAGATGAAGGCGGCCGGACTACTGAAAAAAGCGGCGAATTCCTTGCGGATGATACGGGTGATGGTCTTCATCTACTTTCCTCCCTTGGGCACGCTGATATCGGCGAACACGGTCTCCAGCGTCCGGGTCTCGAAGTGCAGGGAGAACAGCTGCCAGCCGCTTTGTTGAACGGTCTGAGCGACGACCGCGGCGGTTTCCCGGTGTCGATCCCGCTGGGCCGGAGAAAGCGCATAACGAAAGCTGCTCGGCAGCTGCGGGTCGGGCTGGACCGCCTCGACGGCTGTCAGCTCAGGCAATGTGGCAAGCGTGGCCAGCACCTTCTCGGCTGGCTGATCGGTGCTCACCAGCAGCCGTCTGCTGCGCTGCAACTCATCGAGACGCGCATCAAGCGCTTTTTTGCCGTCTTTGAGAATGATGACCCGGTCGCAGACGGCCTGTACTTCCTGCAGGATGTGGGTGGAGATGATGACCGTGGCCTGGCTGGCCAGGGCGGAGATCAGGCTGCGCATTTCCTGTATCTGCGTGGGATCGAGTCCGTTGGTCGGCTCGTCGAGGATCAGCAGTTTCGGTTTGCCGAGAATGGCCTGGGCGACCCCGGTCCGCTGCCGGTACCCCCGCGACAGAGTGGCGATGGGATGGCCGGCTTTTTCCTGCAGGCCGGTTCTGGCGATGGTTTCGGCAAGGAGCCGGGGGCGCTGTCGCTCGTCCAGTCCGCGCAGGGCGGCGGCATAGTCGAGGTAATCGATAACCGTCATGTCCGGGTAGACCGGGCAGTTTTCCGGCAGGTAGCCGATCAACTGCTGGATTTCCCGGCGATTGCGAATTACGTCGAGACCGTTGATGGTGATGGTGCCGCCGGTTGGTTCGAGAAAGCCGGTCATCATCTTCATCACCGTGGTCTTGCCTGCCCCGTTATGGCCGAGCAGGCCGACGATTTCGCCGGGGGAGATGGCGAACGACACCTGGTCGACGGCCAGAAAGTCGCCATAGGCCCGGGTGATGGAGTCAACCTTAATCATCATCGTTTCTCCGTTATCTAATGGTGGATACACCCCGCAGAGCGGACTTCACGCTGGGTCGCCGGAGGGTGGCAAGGCCAGAGGCCGGTGACGGGGTGGTGTTGCACCAGATCTCCTGGTGCGCACAGCGTTGGCGACGTCACCGGATCCCGCCGGCCGCCGGGAGGCAACCTTGTCAGCACTGGCTTGACTCGTTTGCGGGTCGGCGAACATAATAAAAATAGAATAAAAAATGTCAAGCGATGGGAGGGGTGATACCGGTGATGGCGGCAGCTGATGAACTGAGGGCCGATTGCCGCTTGCCGGCGGGCCCGGAGCCACCAGTTTTCACCGGGTAGCAAGGGAAAAATATGGTACGATACCAGTGGATATCGTCTCAGGCAGGTGCCAATCGGCGCGAAGCGGAGGAGGGAAGTCATGGTATCGTGCTCATCGGACGGAGAAGGGAATAAGAGCTCGTCCTGCGGGCGGATCGGGGTCCGCC
>JAUVWB010000350.1 GCA_030604345.1 Desulfofustis sp.
CCCGACTCAAGCGTACCAATCGGCGACGGGGAAGCGAAGGGTCGTGCTGGAAAAGGGTTCGCGGGGGCCGGCCGACGTACCATGGATGGCCTGTCTGTCAGCCGCGAACTAACGGCGACCAGGCCGAAGCGCTACGTTAGGAAGCGATGCCCTTCGCCGGGTTCTTTGCCAGTAACCCTAAAAAAATACGCGTAATCCAGATGAACCTCATTAACAGTAGCGAAACAAAAGACTCCTGTCAATCTCGGGCAGTGGGAAGGGCATAGCCGAGAGTGGAGCAACCGAACCGTGTCACCGGTCCGGTGATCGGGTCATTCCTTTACAGCGTTTCCCGTGGCATCGGCAGCGGGCCACCCATCGCTCCGCTGTAACTCAACCGTTCGCCGGAAAAATTTTGCCCAGCACCGTGGACAAACGCTTTACCGCTCCGTCCACATCGGCAAGTTTTTCCAGACCGAAGAGGCCGATACGAAACGTCTGGAACCCGGCCGGCTCGTCGCAGCAAAGCGGGACGCCGGCGGCAATCTGCAATCCATGCTCGGCAAATCTCCGGCCGGTATGCAGGTCGTGATCATCGGTATAGCTGACCACCACACCAGGTGCTTCAAACCCTTCTGCCGCGACGCTGACTACCCCTTTGTCGCGCAGCAGGGCTCGCACCCGACGCCCCAATTCCTCCTGCCGCTGCCGGGCGGCAGCAAAACCGAAGGTCTTGATCTCGGCGATGGTATCGCGCAAGCGGGCCAGAGCATCGGTGGGCAGGGTGGCGTGATAGGCATGGCTGCCGCTTTCATAGGCCTGCATGATCCGCAACCACTTTTTCAAATCAACGGCGAAACTGGTGCTGTTCGTCTCCTCGATATGCTGCATACCGCGCTCGCCGAGCATCACCAAGCCACAGCAGGGCGAACTGCTCCATCCCTTCTGCGGAGCGGTGATCAGGATATCGACACCGGTTGCGGCCATATCCACCCAAATCGTTCCGGAGGCTACACAATCGAGCACCAGCAGGCCTCCGACCCGGTGCACGGCGTCGGCCAGTCGAGAGATATACTCCTCAGGAAGCATCAGACCGGCAGCCGTCTCCACGTGGGTGGCGAAGACCAGTTCCGGACGCTGCTCGGCGATGGCGGCTTCGACCTCTTCGATCGGCGCCGGGGCGTAGGCCGCCCACGGCCCACCCGCCACCGGCCGGGCTTTCATCACCGTCTCCTGAGCGGGTATGGAGCCGACCTCGAAGATCTGCGACCAGCGATAACTGAACCACCCGTTGCGTATCACCAGACACCGTCGACCGGTGGCGAACTGGCGGGCCACAGCCTCCATGGCCAGCGTTCCGTTGCCCGGCACGACGATGACCGCCGCCGACCGGTAGACCTCCTTGAGTAGCAACGAGATATCCCGCATGACTGTCTGAAAATTCTGCGACATATGATTCAACGCCCGATCGGTATAAACCACGCTGTACTCAAGCAATCCGCCGGGATCGACACCGGCCAGCAATGCAGCCATCTCAGGTAACTCCTTGTCAGCTCATAACAAAAAAACCGATCCCGGCCTTGTGTAGCAGCCGGAAACGGAACTCTGGTTTTTTTTGTACGCAGATCTCAAGGGGAGCTTGAAAAATTCGAAATTTCGTTCAAGATCGAGGCGCGCACGAACATTTTACCGCAGGCATATACATGATATTGCTAGGATAAAATGTGATTGCGCAACGATGAGATTGGGCGAAATGGCACTTTTTCAAGGTTCCCCCAAGAACACCGATCTATTACCCAGCCGGGGGCCACATTGCAACCACGGTTTGCCCCCGTGGTGCGTTCACTTGTTTTT
This sequence comes from Desulfofustis sp., assembly GCA_030604345.1. Next base: position 1,834 of record JAUVWB010000350.1, read on the forward strand.
CAGCTCCAAGGCCTGAATCACATACGGAAAAAGGTTGTCCACGATAATCTCATAGCCCCGCTCGTTGGGATGAATGGCATCCTCTTGATTCAGCTCCGCTTGCATCGCCACTCCTTCGAGGAAAAAAGGCATGAACACCACCGGGTAACGACCGGCAATGTCGGAATAGACGGAATCAAAACCACGCTGGTACTCGCTGCCGAGATTGGTCACCATCCGCATACCGGCCAGAACCACCGTGATATCTTCAGCCAACAGGGCCTCGACAATGGCCTCGAGATTCTGCCGTAACACCTCCACCGAAATACCGCGAAAACCATCGTTGGCACCGGTCTCGACGATGACCAGATCCGGCTTGCTGTTGATGATCCAACCGATCCTGGCCCGGGCGCCGCTGCTTGTTTCACCGCTTATTCCGGCATTGATCACCCGATAATTGACCCCTGTCTGCTGCAACTTTTTTTCCAGCAACGCCGGATAGCTCTGGTGCAGGGCGACCCCCAATCCAGCCGTCAAACTATCGCCCATGGACACGATCACGCCATCGTAGGCCGGTGCGCTGGCGTCCGGCGGCGGCGCATCGTTTCCCCCACCCTCGCATGACACCAGAAAGACGCAGATGAGCAATAAGAAACTCGAGAGACAACGTAGCCTTACCATAACTCGCACCACTTTGTTTCAGTCACTCCTCCTGCCGGGCCAGAAAGGCCATCGGCTTTTCTCTGATAATCGCCAGCGAGCTGAGCAGTCCGACCATCATCACCGCCAAACCGGCCACCGCTATGGTGGCCGCCGC
>JAUVWB010000378.1 GCA_030604345.1 Desulfofustis sp.
CGACAGAGGAGTCGCGATCCTCCAGCACCACGGTTTTTCCACCCAGTGGCGCCGACCGGCTTGAACAGCGGCACCGGGCAGCTTGACGGCAGCCGGTTTGTTTCCGATCGTCCATGGCACCGGGCTCGGTGATGGTTACCGTATCAATAGATGACGCTGTGGCCGGAAAATCCGGCGCCTATCAGAACAATCGTTTGAGATAAGGGGAGCGTGAAAAATTAGAAATTTCGTTCAAGGTTACCCTAAGATATTCAGAGAATACAGTGTGATCGTGCAACGATGAGATGGAACGAAGCGGCACTGTTTCAAGGTTCCCATAAAAATGAGTTGAACCAATGACCACCAATATGGAGTTGTTTTCCGATTACGTCTGCCCGTGGTGTTACTTCATGACCGGGCGCATCGAGCGCCTGCTTGCGGAGTACGATGTGTCAATCACCTGGCGGGTGTTCCCGCTGCATCCCGACACCCCTGATGAAGGACGTGATCTTGACGAGATTTATCAGCGCTATCCCTATCCGAAAGAAGACCTGATCGAGCACCTGAAACGCAACGCCCGGGCGTTGAACATGCCCTATTGCGAGCGATCGAAAACCTATAATACCAGGCTGGCGCAGGAACTCGGGTTATGGGCGGAAGCGAAAGGGGCCGGGTCCCGTTTCCACCAGCAGGCCTTTACCGCTTATTTCGTGCACCACGACAATCTGGCCCGCAAGGATGTGCTCCTCTGCCTCGTTGAGCGAGCCGGCCTCGAGGTGTCTGAAGCCGAACGGGTGTTGGCCGACCGATCGTTTGCCGCCGCTGTCGATAAGGATTGGCAACGGGCCGACGATCTGGGCATCACGGCGGTGCCGACCTTCGTTATCGGGGATAAGAAGCTGGTGGGTGCCCAGGAATACCGGTCCCTGTCAAAATTCGTCAACGATTGCGGAGTGGCCCGCCGGTCGTGAGTTCGGGGGATGGCAATTGGTCCGTCTCCACGAAGCACCCGTCATGCCCTCGGTTGCCGGCTAGAAATTGAAGACCTTCGCCTCGGCGGCCATGTCGATCAGGTGCGGTCCACCGTCGAGCGCCATGTTGGCGTGGAATTTCGACTCGTCCAGGTGGCGGTTTTTAGCGCAGGGCGTACAGACCCCGACTTGCACCTCGTGTTCCACCAAGTAGGGCAGGTAGTCGTTCACGCAGTCGCCGGTATCTGTCTTGCGGCTACCGTCGCGATCTTTCATTGCCCAGTCGACGCCGCTGTCGATGAAAAAGAGGTCGACGTGATGCCCCTTTCCGTGGGCGATCTTGGCAAACTGGAAACAGCGGGTGGCTTTCTCGAAATCGTTGTCGCGCAGCACAAATAAAAAGTTGGCCATGAGTGGTCTTCCGGCGTGAAATGGTGATTATGGTGCGGTGCAAACACCTTATCGACAATCGGGATCGGATAATACCTGGTCCCGAATCTTTTCCCAGACGGCTGCCACCCCGGCAACAAAGCCTTGGGCATACTCGTCATAGTTGAAGTCTTCAGGAACTTGCTCGGCACAGTGGTGCGCCGCGGCTTGGAGGTCGGGCCACAGGGCCGGGTCGCAGGCAAGGACGGTTTCCTGCAGGCCCTGGAAGGTGACGGGGTCGGTTTTGCGCACCAGATGCAGGTCGCTGAGGGCGACAAACGGTTCGTAATCGATGCGTTCGTTGCCGATGAAGCTCTGGGCGTCCTGTTTGCCGAGATCGGATGAGCGGCTGGTGATGTTCATGTGCGAGCCTCCAGATAGTGGATCGGTTCCGGCCTAATAGACCGCTCCCGGGCCGTGCTGTCAAGAGGATCGGACGAGGTGGTGCGGGGGAGAGAACGAAACGGGGGTGACGGCTGGTCTGCCGTCACCCCCGTTTCGCTTACAAGGCTACGCAGTTTCTAACTGCTTATTGCTGAACGACGTTGGCCGCCGCCGGTCCCTTGGGTCCGTCGACAACGTCGAAAGTGACGGAAGCTCCCTCATCGAGGGATTTGAAACCGTCGGCCCGGATGGCGCTGTGGTGGACGAAGACATCTCCGCCTCCCTGCTGAGCGATGAATCCGAAACCTTTCGCGTCGTTAAACCATTTTACTGTGCCTTTTGCCATGGGTACTACTCCTTTGTGTGGGGTCCTCTTCGGGACCGTTGTGATACATCGGATCGAACATTCGATCCGTGCTGCTGCACGCGTTGGTGCATTGTTCAAGACCTGCGCAGGATAGCCCGCCAGATCAGACGCCAAAATCAAATGATGCCGCGCGGCTTCGTCGCGAGGCGCTTGTACCGCGCTGTCGCGGC
>JAUVWB010000038.1 GCA_030604345.1 Desulfofustis sp.
AGCTCGCCGGGATCGCCAGCCGCCTGGAAAACCTGCAACAACTGCAGGCCCGAATGCGCAAACAAGCAGAAGAAAGGAAGGAAACCGAACAGCGTCTGGCCAAGGCTCGTCACGCCTGGGATGAGCAACAAAAGCTGCAGAAGCAGCGGCAGCAAACGGTCGACCACCTGCTGGCCCAACTGGCAACCCAGCAGACCGAACTGAAGAAGACGCTTGCAGATCGAGATCTGGAGGGTTGGCGGCAGTTGACGACCAGTTTGTGCCATCGTCAGGAGCTGATTGGCCAGGCCCAGGAAGCAGCCCGGACGGTCGACGACGCGCGGTCGCGCCGTGCCGAACTGACCGAGCGCCAAGCGAGCCTGCAGGCAGACATAACCAAGCGGCGAGATCGCCTTGCCACTCGGACTGAACGGCAAGAGTCGCTGGAAAAGGAAATGGGGCTGCTGGAAACGCAGCTCACCCTGCTGACCGCCATAGCGGACCTGGAAACGCTGCGCGGCCGTCTCGAGGATGGCACGCCCTGCCCCCTGTGCGGCGCCACTGAGCATCCCTATGCACGCGGTGCCATTCCTGCTCCTGACCAGACCACGGCGCGCCTGACCGCCGTTCGCGCCGACCTGAAGACGTTAGTGGCCGAGATTTCCACGCTGCGAATCGAGTTGGCCCAGCTGGAGAGAGATCGCCACCAAACAGCCACCGACCTGGCAGCATGCGACGAGACGATCAGCACCGCGGAGCGACGCCTCCATCACACAGCACAGGAATTGGCGGTGACTGTTCCCCCGATGGTTGTCGGGGCCGAACGGCAACGATTTCTCGACGCGCTTGGCGAAGAAAACGACCAACGCCTGGCCTCCGCCGGCGCCGTGCTGGAAGCGGCAGTCCGCACCGAACAGAATCTAACGGTGGTGCGTGACCAACTCGATCAGGCCAAGGAGTCACGTTTCCAGGCGGAGAAAGCATGCCAGGCTGCTGCCCACGCCGTAGAATCGGCCAGCGACCTGCTGAAACAGCAGGCGAAGGAGGCCGACGACTACCGGTCACGACTGGAACAGGATCGTGATGCGCTGCTGGAAAGATTGCGGCCTTTTGCAGTCGAGGCCCTCGATCTCGACTCGCTGGAAGAAACACTGCGGCTTTTAACCACCCGCCGTGACCGGTGGATCAAGCGGCAACAGGAGCACGATCGGCTCACCAAAGAACTGTCAGCACTCCGGTTGACCACCGCGTACCAAGCGGAGCAGATTGAGCGCCGGGAAAAAGAGCTCGGCAACCTCCGGAGTCAGCTCACCGAATTGAACCGGCAAAAACGAGAACTCGACGCAGAACGAACCAGGCTCTTCGGGGGTAAAAAACCGGACGAGGAGGAAGCGCGACTCGCCGCAACGATCGAAGCAGCAGAGCAGGCATGGGACCGGACACGGGTCAAGTGGGAGGCGGCACAACAGGATCTGACTCGTCTTCAGGGCAGAATAAGCGATCTGGAACAAGCGCTTGCCTCTCGCGGTAACCGACTGGAGGCGGCAACCGGCACCTTTCTGGCACAGCTGCAAAAGTCCGGTTTTCACGACGAAGAGGCGTATCGTTCAGCCTGTCTCCCGGAACAGGAACGGACAGAGCTGGCCGCCCAGGCCCAAAGGCTCACCGAGGAAAACAGCGGGCTTCTCGCCCAGCAGCGGGAAAAGGCCGAGCTCCTGCACCGCCTGCAACACAAAGAGCTGGCAGTGGAACCGCTGACGGAGCTTCAGCAACGCCAGACTGCTCTGGTCGAACGACAGAAAGAACTGCAGCGGGAAATCGGCGGCCTGCGTCACCAGCTTGCGGAAAACGATGAGCGCAAGCGCCGACAGCAGGACCAAGCGCGTGCGGTAGAGGCGCAACAGCGGGAATGGGCACGCTGGGATCAGTTGCACCAGCTGATCGGCTCGGCCGACGGCAAGAAATTCAGGAACTTTGCGCAAGGCCTGACCTTTGCCATCATGGTCGACCAGGCCAATCGACAGCTGCACAGCATGAGCGACCGCTACCTGCTCATCCGTACCGATGACCAGCCGCTTGAGCTCAAAGTACTCGATACCTATCAGGCAGGCGAAATTCGCTCCACCAAGAACCTCTCCGGCGGCGAGAGCTTCATCGTCAGTCTGGCGCTGGCCCTCGGCTTATCGCACATGGCCAGCAGGAACGTGCGGGTCGATTCTCTGTTTCTCGATGAAGGATTCGGAACCCTCGACGATGAAGCGCTCGACACCGCGCTGGACACCTTGACCAACCTGCAGCAGGAGGGCAAGATGATCGGCATCATCTCTCACGTGCAACCTCTCCGGGAACGGATCTCCACCCGGATCCAGGTCAGTCCGTTGACCGGCGGCAGAAGCCGGATTTCCGGTCCGGGCTGCCGCCGACTGGACGTTACTGCTTAGCCCGTCGGAAGTACGTTGTTCAAGGTTCAGCAGCCTGACGCTGGGCGAGCACATGGGTGTAGACCCTGGTCATTTTTTCACCGAACCGCGCGACGTCATGGTCCCCGGCCATGGTCTCGGCCTGTTGTGACAGACGCCGATGCAACGGCTGGTCACCCAGTATCTCGGCAATACGTCCAGCCCATTGGTCGTGGCGCAAACCGGTCTTGAACCCGTTGACGCCGTTTTTCACAAAATCGTCGATGCCGCTGGCGCGCACCGCCACCACCGGCAAGCCGCTCGCCATCGCCTCCAGGACGACCATCCCCTGGGTCTCGGTGCGCGATGCAAAGACAAAGATATCGGCCAATCGGTAATAGGCGGCGATCTGGTCGGGCGACACCGCTCCGGTCAACAGAACAAGCGTTTGCAGCTGTAACTGGGCGATCTTCTGCTCCAGGCGCCTCCGTTCCGGCCCGTCGCCGACAATCAACAAGCGAAACGGGATCTTGCACCGACGAACAAGCTCACGAACCCCCTCCAGCATGAAGTCGATGTTCTTTTCCCGACTCAATCGGGACACGCTCAGCAAAATCCGTTCCGCACCGAGGTCGTAGCGTCGTCGCAGGGCGTCCAGGTCCGCTTCGGGAACCTGTCGGTAGCGATCGCATTCGATCCCGGTGGGAATCACGAAGACACTGCTCTTCACCCCGATCATCCGCAGGTAGTGTTCCGCACCTTCAGTGGGCACAACCACCGCATCACATCGATTACCGATCCGGCGCACCAGTTTGTGGGCCAGATAATTTTTAAAAAAAAGCTCGGGCAGCGGCACGGCATACGAATAGTGTTCAAAACGGGTGTGGTAGGTATAGACCACCGGCACCCCGAAGCGCCTCCCCAGGAAACGCCCCATGGATCCCATCCAGAAGGGGTGGTGGATATGCAACACGTCCGGTTGAAACAGCCGGAACTGGCGAAACAACCGGAGCGAAAAGATATTGGCTATGACCAGCTCCTTGCTGCCTATACGAGACAGCAAACGCGGTAACCGGACCACCTCCGGGTCCTGGCGCTGTCCGGCGTAGCTCGGGGCGAAGACCAGTACCCGATGGCCGAGAGCCTGCAGGCTGCGCCGTAGACGATCGATGGAAATGGGCACTCCGCCGATATAGGGCAGAAAATTATTGGTGAACATGGCCACACGAATCGGTTTTTCCAGGGCCAGATCGGTAGGAAGATCAAAATCCGGGTAATAATTATGCTCGGTAAAGACGGCGTAATAGAGCCAGACGGCAGTCAGCGACAGCAGCCCAAGCACGATCAGATAGTTGAGGTACCCCACATAAAAGATCGAGTGAACCACAAACCATACACTCTCCAGGGTGCGAAAAAACCGATTTTGCCCGATATCCAGGCGCACCGGACGAATGGAGACCTCACCGCCGGCAACACGCACCTCCAGGTAGTGATAGTAGCTGTGCTCGTTGTTGAACACCAGCCCCCCGGCCCCGCCGGTCACCACATGGCTGGTCCGGCCGAACTGCTGCCGGAAAAAAAGTGGTAAATCGGCCGAGAAAACGGCATCGACGCCAGCCTGCTCGATCAATTTGCTGAGCGGCAGCCGAAAATCATCATCAAGCAGATAATCATCTCGCAAAGCAAGGAGGCCGTCCCCGAGTTCCACCGGATGCACGGCCTGGCCGACGAAGAGAAAGACATGCTCCCGGGGATCCATCGCCAGTTCTTCGTCCAGCCAACGCAGCTGCCACTTCCACGGTGTCTTACCGGAACTGTCGAGAAAGATGAAGCGGCTGTTGCCGGCCGAGAAGGCAAAGACATACGGACCGTAATGGTCGTAGTAACGGAAACCGCCAAAGGCGCTATGCTCGTTTTTTCCATAGGTCAGCACGTAAGGCAGACGGAGTCGCTCCAGCGTTCGGTGCAGCGCCCGGTACTTGTCCTCGCCGCCGCCACTGACAGCGTTGCCTGCCGAAACGACAAAATCAAGGCCGCTTCTGTTCAGTAACGGAACAATCTTTCGCTCGAACAACCCCACCGAATTGTTGATGTTGCCAACCACTGCGAAGGCGTATGAAGAACGCCCCTGCAGAGCCGACTCGATTCGATCCACCTGGTCGGCGTGCACCCCTTCGTAGTCCGCTTCGAACATGGTGAGATACAGCTTGTAAAAGACCAGCAGAAAGACGATCAGTAAATTGATATAAAATAGCAGTTTCAGACGGCCGAAGCGGCGCATCAGCGGCTCCTCTCGCATGAGGTGTAAGCCTTCCTATCGATCATTTTCACAACCAGCGTCATAGATCAACGATAGCATGCTTTGCGCCGATATGAAAGTCAGCCCCCCGCTCCGGTCGGATGGTCTCGAGCGAAGGTATCAGCACCTCCTGATGACGGCTAGCCTTGGCACTTATGCCCGCCAGCAGGGTTGACTGCACATTTTGCATATCGTACAGTGTCGTACTCGACCGATTACCGTGAAGCCCCTTATGCGCGAACCGATTGAAAACAAGAGACAATGGATTTGCAGTCAGTTTTTACCGAAGCGGTGCAATTGCACCAGGTGGGAAAATACCAGGAAGCCCTGAACAGATACCTCCTCATCCTCGACGTTCTACCCGATAACGTCAGCCTGCTGAGCAATGTCGGCCTTGCTTACCGGGATCTCGGCCGGGCGGACGATGCCCTCGGTTTCTGCCTGAAAGCGGTGCGACAAGCGCCGAACGACCCGAACCAGTTGGTCAATCTCGGCGCGGTTTACGAGTCGTTGTCACGGATCGACGAAGCTGCGGCAACCTACGAGCAGGCTTTGGCGCTCGCCCCCCATCACGCCAAGGCGTTGAACAACCTGGGCAAACTCTATCATCTGCTCGGCCAGAGTGAACGGGGGCTGACACTGATCCGGCACGCCCTGGCCGTCGAACCGGACAACCCCTTGGCCCTGAACAACCTCGGGGTCATTCTCAGCGACAGTGGTGACTTTCAAGGCGCCGCCGCTGCTTTCGAAAAGAGCCTGCACAAAGACCCGACCAACTCAGATCTTCTGTTCAATCTCTCCGGCCTCTATAATTGCCGGGGCGATCTGGAAAAGGCCAGGCAGGTCCTGGAACGGCTTCTGGCCCTGCAGCCCGACCACGAATCAGCCCAATACATGCTCGCCGCCCTCGACGGCTCGGTCCGGGAGAGTGCCCCGCCGGGTTATGTAACCGAAACGTTCGACAAATACGCGTACCGCTTCGAACGACACATTGGGTCCTGCCTGGGCTATACCGTTCCCCAGCGCCTCGCCGAGATGCTCCAGGCCCATTATCCGGACCGGCAGTTCGCCAGCGCTATCGATCTGGGCTGCGGCACCGGCCTGGTCGGCGCCGCGCTGCGCAATGAAGTGCACCAACTCACCGGCATCGACCTTTCCCCGCGAATGCTCGAGGTGGCCGCTCGTAAGGGCCACTATCACCATCTGGTCCAGGATGAGCTCGGCGCCTTCTTGGATCAAACCGAGGCTCGCTACGACCTTTTCATCGCCGCCGATGTCTTCATCTACCTGGGCAAACTGGAGAGAATATGTGCCGGCCTGTCACGAACAGCCTGCCGTCACGCCGTCCTTGCCTGCTCCATCGAAAGGTTGTCCGACGAACCATCGCTGAGCTACCGTCTGCGCCCTTCGGGCCGTTTTGCCCACGCTCCCGCATATTTGGTCGGTTGCGCCGCTCGTTACGGATTTCGGCACGTTGGGCACCAGTCGCTTGATATCAGAAAGGAAAACGGCTCCTGGATTCCGGGAGACCTCTTCATCTTCGAACGAGACGCTGGAAAAGATGGTGATCGCGCTTAGGATTTTCCGCTGATATGGTCTGATGCGGTCAACGCCGAGGCGGTCTATCTCTTCGTCGCTCTCGCTCTGCCTCCTGGTAAAAGTCGAAAGAGGCGGCATGCTCCAGGAGCCGAAACAGAGCCGGATAATGCTGCCGATAGGCGGCAAACAACTGTTCATGGGGGAGATCGGCGAAACTGCCGTGCTCGCGTAGATATTCAAGATGCTTTTGTCCAACCGCATTGCATTCGTGAAAGATGGAATCGTTGATCCCGTCGAATTCCAACGGCTTCACCTGAAAACGTCGACAGAGCGCCAGATTGAAGGCAGGCGTCGCCTTGACCCAGCGCCCTTCGAGGAACAGCTCGGTAAAACCGTGATAAAAGAAGACATCGGTTCCCATCACCCGGCGCAACCGCTCGGTCGACAGATGATTGCGCACATCGGCGAATCCGAGCCGGCTGGGAATGCCTTGCTGCCGGGTAACTGCCGCCAGAACCACAGCCTTGGTCACACAATAGCCGACTCCTTTGGTGATCACGGAACTGGCCCGCAGGTCGTCGGGAACGATACTCAGATCATAGGGGTCGTAGCGAATCTCATCTCGTACCGCGTAATAGAGCTGAACCGCCTTCTCCCGCGCACCGGCGCCGGCTAGCGGCGCGCAGACCCGTTCGGCAAAGGCTTGTACCGACGGCTGATCGAAATCGATGAAGCTGGTCGCCCGAAGATAAGGGCCCATATCTGCAGTCATGGTCGCGTCACTTCCCGTGCTCATTTCAGGGTGCCTCTTTCGCCATCCGCTCCGTGTCGTATACCGCCTGATCGATGATCGCACCGGCGATGCTGCCGCCCATGGCGACCAGACACCTGCTCATGGCCAACACCAGCCCACGATAGCCGTCACCTTCTATCACTTCGCGCACTTCCACCGTCTCCGCGGCAAGCGGGGCGGTGCTCCGCCCGCCAAACAGGAGCCACGATCCATGCAGCACCACCCCTTGTTCAGCCACGCCCTCAAAACGGCTGATGGAGATCTGTACCCGGAAGTCACTGATTGCGGTCTCCATCCAGGGCAAGACAATGAAACGCTCCTCCGGCAACAAACGGTCCAGGTTCTCCACCAGCACCCGGCTCACCTCGTCATGCAGCGACCCACCCCAGCGATGCTGGTCGGAGCGAAACAGCGTCGTATCGTCGCTGCGGGTGGTGATCGACGGATGATCGAGATAGGCCGGCAGAGCGATCGGACCCACCCCGAGCACCTGCCGCCGCTCTGGTTCCCGCGAGCTCAGCGGCATTGCGGAATCGTCAGCCAGCACCGACAGCGCGTAATAGCGGGTCGGTGGCCTGCTGCTGCAGCCGCCACAGAGGGTCAGGACCGCCAGTACGGTGATCCACGACACGGTCCGCAACTTCACATTCATGGCTCCTCCTCGACTGGCTTGCCCCACAGCAATATGTCCGGTTGGCGATCCAGGGAATCCGCCAACACCCCGAGTGTTTGTGCGGTCCGGCGCAATTCGCGCAAGGCGTGACGCAATTCGTAGGCAGAACGCTCGTCACCGAGCGTCGATCGGACGGATTCCAAGGTCTGGTCGAAGGCCGCCAAGGAGTGGCGAGCCTCGTTCAAAAACTGGTTGAGATTGTCAACCATCTCGGCCGGCGCCCCTTCCTGGAAGGACAAGGTCCGATCCACGCGGTCCACGGTCTCGGTCACGGCCACCAGGACATCTCTCGCCTCCGCCGCCAACAACGCCACCTCCCGATCGATCGTCGCAAACACCTGGTGCATCTCGCCGATAGCCTGATTCAAAGCCTGTGGGACGTTTTGCATATCGGGCGAGTTGGCCAGGCGCTCCAGGCCTCCCACCAACTCGTTCAACCGATTCACCAACTGCTGCAGCGGCAGCTCTTCCAATTTTTGCGCCAGCTCCTCCGCGGTGGACGGGATGGTCGGGATCTGCGGCAGACCGGTGGTATCGTTCGCCACACGCATGGGCCGACCAGGACGAAAATCGACATCGATCACCAACTGCCCCGTCACCAGGCTCTGCGGCTGAAGTTGAGCGCGCAGACCACGTTCGATCAAGGCCTTGTCAAGATCATCGGAGACACTCTCGCCACCGACAATCTGAAAACGGCTCAGATCGACCTCGACGATCACCGGCACGGTAAACAGCATATCGTGCAGATTGCCCTGCAAAACGATGTCGATCACCGATCCCACCTTAACACCGCGAAAGACAACCGGGGCCCCGACCGACAACCCCTTGACCGAACCGTCGAAATACATGACATACTTTTTCGACGGGACAAAGAGCTTGCCGGAACCGAACATGACGACACCAGCCACCAACAGCGCCAGGGCGCCCAAAACGAATAGCCCGATGAACGCCTTGCCGGTCTTGCCTCGCATCAGGTTATCCCCCCTCGACTCAGGTGATTTTCCGCCATCGTGTCTCCTCTGTTGAGGAAACGCCGGACCAACGGGTTTTCGCATTCGTCTTTGAGCCGTCGAGGATCACCGGCGGCGATCATGGTCCGGCTGTCGGCGTCGAGAAAGACCGAATTGGTGCCAATGGCGAAAATACTTGGTAGTTCGTGCGTGACCACGACAACGGTGGTCCCGAGACTGTCGCGCAACTCGATGATCAAATCGTCCAGTTGGCGGCTGCTGAGCGGATCCAACCCGGCCGACGGTTCGTCAAAATAGAGGATGTCCGGGTCAAGGGCCATGGCCCTGGCCAGACCAGCTCGCTTGCGCATGCCACCACTCAACTCGCTGGGATAAAAATCGCCAAACCCGGTCAAACCGACCAAAGCCAGTTTATAGGAAACCAGCTCATCGATATCACCCGCTGGCAGATCGGTATAGTGCTCCAGGGGCAGGGCCACATTCTCCTTGACTGTCATGGAACTCCATAAGGCACCGCTCTGGTAGAGGATGCCGAATCGCCGCATCAGCTTTTGCCGCTGCGTTTCGCTCAGGTGCCAGAAATCCTCTCCACGATACCGTACAAAGCCGGACACCGGCTCATGCAACCCGACGAGATGGCGCAACAATGTGCTCTTGCCGCAGCCGCTGCCGCCCATGATGATAAAGACGTCTCCCTGGGCGACGGTAAAGTTCAAATCTCTTTGTATCACCCGATCGCCGTAGGCCATGGTCAGGCCTCGAACTTCGATGACTGGAGCGGTCGGAGAAGCGACACCGGCCATGGCTCAAATACCCAGTACGTTGCAGATCACGGTGATAACCGCAGTTGCCGCAATGATGCTGACGATGCCGGTGACCACTGCCGAGGTGGCGGCGGCGCCG
>JAUVWB010000095.1 GCA_030604345.1 Desulfofustis sp.
CTGCCCAGCAGCCGATTTCGGCCGTGGCCGCAGCGGCCGCCCGTGACCGGCGGATTCTGTTGACCAGGAACCGGTAGATGTTGAAACTGCGTCTGGTCGCTCATGGTCGGCTGCTGCGCAGTCAGGATCCGCAGCAACAATTCTCCGAGGTCAGTCACCTCTACCATCTCCCGCCACTCTACCGCCCCTTCTCTCGTTGCGCGATCTGCAACGCCGTCCTGGAGGCGGTCGACAAAGAGGTGGTCATCGATCGTCTTGAACCTCTTACCCGCCGTTATTACGACCATTTCAAACAATGCCCCGCGTGCAACCGGATTTATTGGCAGGGCTCGCATCAGCAGCGCCTGAACCACCTGTTCGGCTGGTCCGGCCCCTGAGCTGCCACCTGAAACGACCGGATCATTCCTGCAAATCAGGGTTTAATTATTTGAAATAAAAAGACACTTTGAACCATATTGGCATTTCCATTGACGTTCTGCCGTGCTATAGTAACGCCACTTTATGCCATCAGTGACAGGATGTGGCCGCCAGCGCCGGTCCCATTCCACCGCCAACTCGACACCCACACATGCCATGCAGACCGGTACCGAGCCCCTGACCTCCCAACGCGTCTACGACGAACGGTTCAAGAAGCTGGTGAACGAAATCCACGCCGCCTCTTCGCCGAACGCCATCATGGTCGGTCTACGCAACAAGATCCTGACCATCTACAACGTGGAGATGGCGACCATCTTCCTCATCGACGCCAAACACAACCGGCTGGTATCCTGGGTATTGCTGCCGGGCGATTCGCTGAGCAAGATCCGCATGGAGATCAACCGCGCCAGCATCACCGGATTCGTGGCCGAGACCCGCAAGATGCTGAACATCAGCAACGTCTATGACAGCAGCGAGTTGCAGAGCATCGATCCATCACTGACCTTCGATTCCTCGTGGGACCAGAAGACCGGAAACAAGACCCGCCAGGTTCTGGCCACGCCGGTCATTCACAAAGCCAACCTGATGGGCGTCATCGAACTGATCAACAAAAAAGGCGGGGCCGACTTCAACCCGACCGACGAGGGCCGGATCAAGGAGTTGGCCGATACCCTGGCCATCGCCCTGTTCAACCATTACAAAAGCGGCAAGAAAATCCCGATGCGCTACGAGGAACTGGTCAATCGGGAAATCATCTCACCGCAGGAAATGGAACGGGCCATGGTGATCGCCACCCAGCAGGAAAAGGAAGTGGAAACGGTGCTGATGGAGAATTACCTGATCCCCAAACCGGACCTGGGTGATGCGCTGGCGTTCGTCTACAAGACTGGTTTTGTCGACCTGAAGACCGATCGCTTTGCCGCCGATTCCTTCGTCACCCCAGCCACCATCGAAGTGTTGCGCCGGCAACTCATTGTGCCGCTGGAAAAGAGGCGCGGCGAGCTGGTCGTGGCCGCCAAGAACCCGGCCAACCAGGCCGGGTTGCTGGAAGTCAAGCACCTCTTCCGGGTCCCCAAGATCAGCGTCATGCTGGCCTTCGGCGATGATATCCGCGATCTTCTCGATGCCATCGTACCGCCGCCTGTGGAAGATATTCATGCCGGTGTCGGGGCCGAAGAACAGCCCGACGAAGAGACGTATATACCTGATATCTACCAGAAAATCGAGGACCAACCGGCCGATGTGGCGGTGGACGCCACCCCGGCCGTGCAACTGGTCAACAAGATGATCGAAGATGCGTTTTATGCCGGTGCCTCGGATATTCACATCGAGCCCTACGGTAACCGCCAGGATGCCGAGGTGCGCTTTCGCATTGACGGCAGCTGCTCCAATATCCTCAACATCCCCAAGGCCAACGTCAAATCGGTGATTGCCCGGATCAAGGTATTGGCCGACCTGGACATCGCCGAGCGGCGCAAGCCGCAGGACGGTAAGATGAAGTTCACCACCACCCGTGCCGACAACGTGGAATTGCGCGTCGCCACGCTGCCCACCGCCGACGGCAATGAAGACGTGGTCCTGCGAATCCTCGCCGACAGCAAGCCGATACCGCTTTACAAACTGGCCCCGGAACGCACGCTGAACCGGCTCATCCCCTGCATCACCAAACCGTACGGCATGTTCCTGGTGGTCGGGCCGACCGGCTCCGGTAAGACCACCACCCTGCATTCGGTGCTCAACTACATCAACACCCCGGAAAAGAAGATCTGGACCGCCGAAGACCCGGTGGAGATAACCCAGTACCGACTGCGCCAGGTGCAGGTCAAACCGCACATCGGCTACACCTTCGCCGCCGCCATGCGCGCCTTCCTGCGCGCCGACCCGGACATCATCATGATCGGCGAGATGCGCGACCAGGAAACGGCCAAGATGGCTATCGAAGCCTCGTTGACCGGCCACGTGGTGTTCAGCACCCTACACACCAACTCGGCGGCGGAGACGGTCATCCGTCTCATCGAGATGGGCATGGACCCGTTCAATTTCTCCGACTCATTGCTCGGCATCCTCGCCCAGCGGCTGGTCCGTACCCTCTGCGAGGACTGCAAGGAGCCCTTCAACCCGACCCAGAAGGAATACGACAATCTCGTGCACCACTACGGCGTGATGTTCTTCGAGCATCTCAATATCCCCTATTCCAAGGATCTTACGCTCTTTCGCGCCAATGGCTGCGACACCTGCAACCACAGCGGCTACAAAGGCCGGCAGGGTTTGTACGAACTGCTGGTGGCCAATCAGAAAATCAAGAGTCTGATCATCGAAAAGGCCCCGGCCGAGGCCATCAAGATCGAGGCCATCGAGGACGGCATGACCGTCCTGCTGCAGGAAGGCATCCACCTGATCTTCGCCGGTAAGACCGACATCAAGCAGGTGATGAGCACCTGCCTCATCTGAGCCGCTCACCGTTCGCCACGAGGATGATACCCGGCCACGAGGATACCCCATCATGAACCCGTCACCGAACCGCCTCATCTCGCTGTCCCAGGCCCGGGCCATCATCGACTCGCTGGGCCCGCTGGCCGACGAAGAAACGACGCTCACCGAAGCACTCGGCCGGATCACGGCAGACCCGGTACGGGCAGCCGGCAATTGCCCGACCGTCGATTCCTCGCTCAAAGACGGTTACGCGGTCCGTTCCTGCGACGTCGCGGCGGCGACCGCCGTTCAGCCCGTCTCCCTGGTCATCGCCGGCACCGTGGGGGCCGGCGCCGCCACGTCTCCCACCGTTGCGCCGGGAACCGCGGTCCGTATCATGACCGGCGCACCGCTGCCGGCAGGCGCCGACGCGGTACTGGCCGCCGAATTCGCCACCGAGCGGGACCGACAGGTGGAGGCACGGGCCGACGCCCATGCCGGCCGTAATGTCCTGCACGCCGGATCGGACGTAAGCGCCGGGGAAATCGTCACCGACGCCGGGACGTTGCTTGGTCCCGGTCATCTGGGACTGTTCGCCGCCGCCGGGATCACCCGGCTCAGTGTGGTTCGCCGGCCCCGGGTCATGGTCGCCGCCATCGGCAGCGAACTGGTGGAGCCGGGTCAACCGATCGGCCCCGGCCAAGTGGCGGCCAGCAACCTGGTCACCATTCGCAGCGAATTGCAGCGGATCGGCCTGGAGACGGATGGCGTCCTGCTCACCGACCAGCTCGACCGGCTGGAGTCGGTCTTCGCTGCGATACTGAGCAGCCACGACGTCCTCGTCACCTGCGGCGGGGTGCTCGACGGCGACAAGGATCTGACCTTGCAGGCCATGGACCGGCTCGGGGTGCAGCGGTTGTTTCACCGGGTACGGATCGGACCGGGCAAGGGGATCGCCATGGGCCGGATCGGCACCGCCGTCATCTTCAACCTCCCCGGCGGCCCGCCCTCCAACCACGTGGCCTTTCGCCAGCTCGCCCTGCCCGGCATCCGGAAACTGGCAGGCTACCCGGCCCCGTTCATCGGTCGCGGCACGGCTCTGCTGACCGAAACGGTACGCGGCAGCAGCGGCTGGACCCAGTTTATCTACGGCCGCATGCTGGCGCACAACGACGACGGGTCACGGTACGTCCAACCGCTCACTGAGCTGCCGCGCCTGCAAGTCATGGCCGCAGCCGACTGCCTGATCGAGCTACCGGAGGAACTCGATACCGGTGCCGCCGGTGCGCCGGTGACGATCTGGCTGATTTAGCGGAGGCATCAAACCGCGCAGGAAAAGGGTTTGACACCAATCAGTCGCTGGGGTATTGGTAGGGATGTTTTTCAGGTTCCGCTCCGGCGGATGAAAAGGGAACCCCGTGCGAATCGGGGACGGGCCCGCCGCTGTAATCCCCCCTTCCCACTGATCGGGAAGGAACGTTTCCGGCCCCGTGCGTCACTGCTCTGAGAGCGGGAAGACCGCCGGCAACGGGGGAGAGTCAGAAGACCTGCCTGAAAGTAGCGAGCGAACCTCCGCGGACAAGGGGTTCAGGCGTCGTTCCAGTGGATAAACCAGGGCATCCCCGGATCATTTCTTGGTCCGGGGATTTTTTCTTTCCTGGCCGTCAACCATCAGTTGAAGGAGTGAATCATGCGCACCATGAAACCCGCCTTTCTGGCAAGTCTCGTCCTGTTGCTCGTCTGGTCCGCCGTTGCCGTCGCCGCCCAGCATGGCAAGGCACCGGAAAAGAAAACGGGCATCCTGCTGGTCGCCTTCGGTTCCAGTGAAGAAAGCGCCCAGGTCTCGTTCGAGAACATCGATCGCAAAGTGAACCAGGACTTTCCCGGCATCCCCGTGCAATGGGCCTACACCTCGCACGTCATCCGCAAGAAACTGGCCGCCCAAGGAAAGCTTCTGGACTCGCCCGAAATCGCCCTGGCCAGGATGCTCGACGAGGGCTTCACCCATGTGGCGGTCCAGTCCCTGCATACCATCAGCGGCACCGAGTTCCACGACCTGCAGCGAACCGTTGCCGGTTTCGCCCGCATGGGCGGTTTTGAACAGGTAGCCCTGGGCAACCCGCTGTTGGCCACCCAAGAGGACCTGGCCCGGACCGTGGAGGTGATCCTGGCCACCGTGCCCAAACAACGCAAACCGGAAGAAGCGGTCGTACTCATGGGCCACGGTACCCATCACCCGGCCAACGCCTTTTACGCCGCTCTGATGTTCCAGCTTCAGCTCCGGGACCCCAACATCTTCATCGGCACCGTGGAGGCGTTCCCCGATGCGGCCGTCATCCTCGAACTGCTCACCGCCAAAGGGATCAAGACGGCCTACCTGATGCCGTTCATGTCGGTGGCCGGCGATCATGCCAAGAACGACATGGCCGGTGACGACCAGGACTCGTGGAAATCGATCTTCACTTCGGCCGGCATCAGCTGCATCGCCATCCTGAAAGGTACCGCCGAGTTCGATGAATTCGTCGATATCTGGGTCGAACACATCAGTCAAACCCTCGCCCAGTTCTGAGCCATCGACGCTTCGTTCAGCTCCCGCCCCGGTGCAATGACCTCCACGAGTCACACCTTGCCACTGGTTCGGGAGCTTCTTGCCGAAAAGTCTCCGGTCGCTGGTTCACGATCGTCGCACATCTTGCAGACAGCCGAAGCGCTGTTCAAACAACTTTTTTCATCATCGGCCATCATCCACAGCCTTCTACCTAACGAAATAGAGTGCCCATTTTGAGTAGTGCGATTATTGTGTCCTCAGCAAGGTATGACAATGATAGCCAATCAATCGGCATTCATCTCTTCTGTTGTCAGGCAGCACCAGTCGTCTCGCCGCCCTGACATAAAGAGATGGCGGTTATGCTGTCGGGTTTCCCACCGTAAGGGATTGCTTTTACCGTGACCCTGCTTTTGCAACGCTTACCCATCGGTATACGAACATGACTTCTGCCACGGCGCGTTTGTTGTACACCTTGGTGGCCCCCGTGCTGTTTTTAATCGGCTGCAATCAGGAACCGCCCATGACACCGGCACCTCCAGCCGAGGTATCGATCATCGAAGTCCGTCATCGTGTTGTACCGGTATCTGCCTCCCACGTGGCCCAGGTGACCAGTTCGCATCAGGTCGAGATCATGGCGCGGGTGAATGGTTTCCTGGAAGCAATCACCTATACGGAAGGGAAAACGGTAAAAGAAGGCCAGGTCATGTTTCGGATTGACCAGAAGCCATTCCAGGCCCAGGTGGAAGCCGGTCGATCGGAGGTTGATATTCGCCAGGCGCAACTCTGGGTCGCCCAGGCCAATTTCAACCGGATCAAACCGTTGGCTGAGCAGGATGCAGCGAGTCTCAGCGACCTGGACAACGCCATCGGCAGCCTGAAAACCGCCCAGGCAGCACTCGCCGAAGCACAGGCGCGCCTGCAGAAGGCCGAACTCGACCTGAGTTATACGACGATACGCTCGCCCATCACCGGTA
>JAUVWB010000050.1 GCA_030604345.1 Desulfofustis sp.
CGCTCAGCACCATCCGGCAAGCATCACGGATGCGGTGTTCGTCATCGACCACCAGTATTTTGGAACGACCGGGCTGTTTGACCGCGGGTATGTCCTGATTCATGAAACGCTCCTGTTGTTATCCGATCGACTCGTAAATCTCATTGCTCGACACCGTGATCCGGGGCAACTCCAACACAAAGGTGGTGCCCTCGGGACCGGTCCGACTCACGGAAATCCGCCCCTGATTCTCTTCCATCACCCCGTAGGCCATACTCAAGCCGAGCCCGGTTCCCTTGCCGAGCCCCTTGGTGGTGAAGAACGGATCGAAGATCTTGGACAGATTCTCGATGGGAATACCGCATCCGGTGTCGGTCACTTCCAGCAATGCTCGCTCCCCTGTCTCGTCAATCCGGGTGGCCAGCGTCAAGGTCCCTTTCTCTTCCATGGCATCGACGGCGTTCATGATCAAGTTGATGACCACCTGGCAGATCTGGTTCTTGTCAGCGCGTACGAGGACTTCCTCGTCAGTCAGCTCCCTGACCACCTCGACGTTCATGAACAGCCGCTGATCGTGGATCAGACGCAGGCTATCGGTTACGGCGGCGTTGAACGGAAAGACCTCTTTCGTGGCACTGGATTGACGACTGTAAGCCAGCAGGTTTTTGACAATCTCCCGGCAACGGTCAGCATCCTCGAGGATGTAATCGAGATTCTGACTGAGCGGATGGTCCCGCTCCAGCTTTTCCCGCATCAGGGTGCCGTAGAGGAGGATGCTGGTGAGCGGGTTGTTGATCTCGTGGGCGACGCCGGCGGCCAGCCGGCCGAGCGAGGCCATTTTTTCCGTCTGACCGATCTTTGCCTGGGCCTCCTGCAGCTTCTTCTCCACCGCCAGCTTTTCCCGCAGGTCGTTGAAGATGCCCGCCGAGGCCACCTCCTCGCCATTTTCATAGATAATCGCCGCCGTCATCTCCACCGGGATCTGATCGCCCGATTTGTTGACGATATCGACCCGGGTAATGGGCAGCTTGCCCCTGCCGCCGAGCCGCTCGTCACGGAGCTTGCGCATGATCTCCCGGGCCACGCCCGGTGGATAAAAATCCTCGATGGAGACCTCGCTGACCTCCTCGCTCGAATAACCGAACAACTCTTCTGCGGCCCGGTTGGCGAGGATGATATCACCTTTGCGATTGGCGGCGATGATGCCGCTGACCGAACTCTGCACCACCTTGTCGATCAGCTCCCGCATGTCACTGTAGAGTTTCTCCAGCCGCTTGACATTGGTCACGTCGCGGATACTCTCGATGATATAACCAACCGTACCATCATCATCGAGGATCGGAGAAAAGACCCGATCCTCCCAGCGTTCATCTCCTTTTTCGTCAACGGCATGCAGGAGTACGGATTGTCCGGTCCGGGTGTCAACAGCCCGACACAACGGACAAGACCGGTTATTCATGCAGGGGAAAGTCTGCTTGGGAAATTGTCGGCGATTGACCTCGATGCAGGTCCTGCCGATGACGGTGTCGGGATCGTGTTGGTAGCGTCGGAGGAAGACGTCATTGACGGCAACGATGGTCCCGTCGGTCTTGAGGATGCGGGTGGGAAACGAGAGGGAATCAAACACCCGCAATCGCCATTCCAATTCTCGTGGGTCAACAGCCATGATCGTATCGGTCCATGAGCTCCGGTGTCATCCATACCGTCCCGCAGCCACACGGGAACACAAGGCTGAGCGTTGTCATACCTTCGGCACGATAAACAGCTCCGTCAACGCCGCAACGGCCGCCTCTCCCTTTTTTTGGGGGACCGCGAGAAATATGCTGGAACCGGTACAGGACACCGCCGCTATCGATATATGGTGGTGCTGCAGCAAATCCAGGGCGGCCAGCAGAACGCCATAGCGATCCTGAAAGTGCGGTCCGTGCATGGACAACAGGTCCACCGGTCGCCGGTCGATACAGCGAAAATCGGCATCCAGATCGCACCGGGCACCACCGCCCCGTTCGACCAACGCAAGGTAATAACCGCCGCCGTGCACCTGCATCACCGCCAGTTCGAACCGGCCTTCAGCACCGGACCCTTCCAGGTGGCCCCCTGCACCCTCCAGATGCGCTGCCGCCAGATCCACCACCGTCAGGGTGCAATCGGTCTGCAGAGTGACGCCATAGATCCGGATCTGCCGTTCCCAGTAGGTTGCCGTTGTCTCCACCGGCAGTCTCGACGCACCTGGCGGCAACATGCCTTGGTCGGCTTCGGGCGGCGCAGCACGAAACGGCGCGTGATTGGCGGGCAGGGAGAATCGCTGCAGCAACCGTTGCGCCACCCGGTCGAGCTGCCGGGCCTCGGTCACAACGGCGATCCCAGAGAGCGACGTGCCCAGCGACCAAAGCGGCAACCGATGTTTTGCCATGACGGCCAGTACCCGGCCAAGAACACTCAGGCGCGACTGGTGCGGGAAAAGCAGCACGATGGCCGCTCCTCGCATGACGTCCGGGGAGCTTGGCAATTCGGAAAAAGAGGCAGTGGCCGGCGCCTGCCAGCGGTTGAGATCGTCAGCGCTCAAGCAAAAAGCAGCTTGCACCGCTCCGCAGCCGATCGCGCAATAAAAGCTCAGGTTGATCTTCTGTCGGCTCAGCGTCCGCAACAGTTCAGTCACGGCGGACGGTTGCGCCTGTGCTTCCGTCAGGACCACATGGGCGCACTCGTCACTGAACTTCAAACCGCCGAGGCGAATTTTTGCCGCTGCTGCGATGGCGCCACCTCCCCTACCCAACCTCCCTGCAGCTCCCCGGCACCCTGCCGGGGAGCTGCAGGAGATATCGATTAACGCAGGTTGTCCGCAACGATCTCCATCAGTTTGTCCAGATCGATCGGCTTGGAGATGAAGTCGTCGGCCAGCGTCGTCTTACCACCCATATGGGTGTAGTTGGTGGTGCTGATGGCGTCGGTCACCGCCGTCAGCAGAATGACCGGAATATCCTTGTAGTCATCCGATTTTTTCAGCTCGTCGCAGAGCTGATAGCCATCCTTGCGCGGCATCATCACATCGAGGATGACCAGAGCCGGCCGCTGGGCCTTGATCTTCTCGAATCCCTCGACGCCGTCGTAGGCCTTGGCCACGGCATAGTCGAGACTCTCCAGCTTCATGGCCAGCGCTTCCACCAGATCGATGTCGTCGTCGACGACTACTATCAGTTTCTTGTAGATCATCGGTTAATTTTCCTCCCAAATTGCCTTACTGAATCTGCGGTCTTGGATAGAGCCCGGCTTTCTTGACGATCTCTTCCACCTTTTCCTCCCAATCGATTGCCATGATATGGAAACCGGCCACACCTTCCACCTGCTTGAGCCGCTCCATGGTCTCCACACAGATGGCGATCCCTTCCGCCGGCTGTTTTTCCTTCTCCACCGAGGCCATCCGTTCCACCAGTTCGGTCGGTACGTCCATACCTGGAACCTTGTTCTTCATGTAGCGAGCCGCACCGACCGATTTCATCGGGGTTACCCCAGCCAGGATATAACATTTCTTGTGCAGTCCCATTTTCCGTACCCCCTCCATCCAACGCTCGAACTTTTCCACGTTGAAGATGCACTGAGTCTGGATGAAATCGGCACCGGCGGCAATCTTCTTGGCGAGCCGCATGACCCGCAGCTCGAACGGGTCGGCAAACGGGTTGGCGGCAGCGCCGATGAACATCTTCGGGGCCCCCTTGATCTCGGCGCCGCCCTGGAATTTACCCTCGTCGCGCATGGTCTTGACCATCTGGATGAGCTGGATGGAGTCGATGTCGTGCACGTTCATCGCCATCGGATGATCACCGAATCGGGTGTGGTCACCGGACAGGCAGAGCATGGTGTTGATGCCGAGGGCGTAGGCGCCCAGGATATCGGCCTGCATGGCCAACCGGTTGCGGTCCCGGGTGACCATCTGCAGCAGCGGGTGCATCCCCTGCTGGCGTAACAGTACCGAGCCGGCGAAGCTGGACATGCGGACCATGGCGGTCTGGTTGTCGGTGATGTTCACCGCATCGACAATACCTTCCAGATATTTTGCCTTTTCCAGGATCGAGGCCGCGGTGGCCCCGCGGGGCGGGCCGCACTCGGAGGTGACTGCCAGATGGCCTGCGGCCAATACACGTTCAAGATAGCTTTCGGTCTTCATTCTGCCAGATCCTCCCTGATAATCTTACGCGGCCCGGCTCCGCCGCCCGGTCGCCAATCTTTCGCCGGCATGATGTCCAGATACCGCTCCTGCAGGCCGAGCGCCTTGAGCCGCTCCCAGATCAGGTGCCAGGCACACTCCACATCGTCACCGATCTCGCACTTGCCGTTGCACGACCCGCCGCACGGCCCGTTCATCAGCTGCTTGGCGCAGCGGGCAATGGGACAGATACCGCCGGTGATGCCGAGCAGGCAATCGCCGCAACCCTGACAGCGCTCGGTCCAGACGCCCTGTCGTTCGGAGCCGCCCATGAATTTGGTATTGACCGCCGGGAATACCGGCTTTTGTTTGAAACGCATGGCCAGTTGCTGTACCCCGCACCCACAGGCCATGGACAGGACCGCATCGGCGCTGTCGATCATCGGTACCAGCTCTTCCACATATTCAGGATCACACTGGCGTTCCAGGGTGTGCTCGCGAATCTCGATGCTGGTGCCACTCTTGAGCAGTGCCATCTGTAATCCCGAAGCGAGCAGCCCGACCTCCTTGCGACCGCCGGCGGCACAGACGGTGACACACTCGTTGCAGCCGAGGAGCAGGATGCGCTTGAAGTCCTTGACATAGTCTATGATCTCTTCCAAAGGTTTTCGTTCCGCGGTGATCATGGTGATTCACTCTCCTTGGTAAATGCGGCTGGACACGGTCGCCATCGACCCGCTAGGCAGCGACCGCCTTGATCGGACTCGGGCCGAGCCGGCGGATCTTTTCGGTCATCTCGGTGGCCACCTGGGCAAACCGTGCACCCATGCCGGCAGACATCCGGACCATCATCAAGCGTTCGCTCTCGATGCCGATCTCTTCAAGATATTCCTTCACATAGTCGACGCGTCTGGCCGCCTTGTCGTTGCCGTTCTTGAAATGGCAGTCGCCCTCCAGGCAACCGGCCACATAGACGCCGTCCGCTCCTTTCTCGAAGGCCTTGACGATATGCAGCGCATCGACCTTGCCGGTGCACGGCACCCGGACGATCTTCACGTTGGCCGGATAGGGCAGCCGCTGGCTGCCCGCCATGTCCGCCGCCGTATAGGCACAGTAATGGCAACAGAAGGCCACGATGACAGGTTCAAAAGATTCCATTATCCTTCCACCTCTTCAAAAAGTTGCTCGAGTTTCATGAGAATCCGGTCATCCTCGAACTGCGCCAACTGAATGGCCTTGGCCGGACACTCGGCAACGCAGATACCGCAGCCGTGACAGGTGGCCGGATCGATCTCCGAGTAGCCGTCAGCATTGATGAACGGCACGTCGAACGGGCAGGCCCGGACACAGATGAGACAGGCCGCGCAACGGGTCGCATCGACCCGGGCGGTTGCCGCACCGATACTGATATATTCCCTGGCCAAAAGCGTCTGAGCGCGCGACGCCACCGCCCGGGCCTGCACCAGGCTCTCGGCGATGGTCTTCGGGGCATGCGCGGTGCCGGCCACGAAGAATCCGGGAACCGGCATGTCAACGGGCCGAAGCTTGATGTGATCCTCGAGGAAGTAGCCGTCGTGAGTGCGCGGCAGCTTGAAGATCATCGCCAATTCCTCGGTGTTGTCCTGGTCGGCGACCAGACCGGTGCTCAGACAAAGGCAATCGGTACTGACTCGCACCTCCCGACCGAGGATGATATCGTCATAGCGGACCTCCAGTTTGCCGTCCACTTCTTCCACACGGGGAGGATGGTCCTGATGGTAGCGGGCGAAAATCACGCCCTTGGCCCGAGCCTCCTGGTAATAGCGCTCCTGGAAACCGTAGGTACGCATATCCCGATAGAGGACGAACACCCGCGCCTCCGGGTTTTGCTCGACGATGCGCAGAGCGTTCTTCACTGCAGCCTGGCAGCAGATCCGTGAGCAGTTGGGATTCTCTTCATCCCGGGAACCGACACACTGGATCATGACCACGCTGTCCCAGCCGGCAGCTTTTTCCGGCTGATCCTCGAGCAATTGCTGCAGATCCAGCTGGGTGATGGCGTCCTGATGATGATCGAGCAGGAAGCGGTTCGGCCGATTGGCCACGGCGCCGGTGGCGAGGATGGTGATCCCGTGCTCGATCTGGCGATAGAACATCTGCTTGCCCACCTGCATGCCGGTCTTGAAGAGACCGGGCATACCGGTATGATCGACAATGATGGCACCGGTGATGACTTCAATGTTGGCGTGACTGGTGGTCTGCCGGATCAGATCGGCGACGAAGGCGGTCACGTCGTCGCCTTCCAGGGTCCGCCGGATCTTCGTGGCCAGCCCACCCAAGACGTTGTCCCGCTCCACCAGGTAGACTTTGAATCCCTGGTGGGCCAACTCCAGCGCCGCCGTCATGCCGCTGACGCCGCCGCCGACCACCAAGACGTTGCGGTTGATCGGCAGCCGGTGCTCGGCCAAGGGTTGCGCCTCCTTCACCGCACCGACCGCCATGCGGATCAGTTCCTCGGCCTTGCGGGCCGCCTTTTCCGGCTGGTTGGCATGGACCCAGGCGGCCTGGTCCCGGATATTGGCAAACTCGAGCAGATATTTATTCAATCCGGCCCGGCGCAACAGATCCTGAAATTTGGCCTCATGGGTGCGCGGCGAACACCCGCCGATCACCACCCGGTTGATCTGTTGTTCTTCGATGGCCGTGCGGATACGCTCCATGGATTCACGGCTGCAGCCATGGCCGACGGCCTGGGCCACCACCACCCCGGGCAATCTGCCGACCCGGTCCACTAACGCCTCCACATCGATGACACTGCCGATGTTCTCGCCGCAGTCGCAGATGAAGATGCCGACTCGCAGCTCTTCGCCCACCACGTTGCGCTCGAGCGGCGGCGGCTCGGCCGGCTCCTCTTCCCGGTCCGGCACGGTAACATCGCGGCCGGCGAGGCAGGCGGCGGCACTGGCCTGAACCATGGTCTCCGGGATATCTTTGGGGGCCTGGAAGGTGCCGGCCACATAGATCCCGGGCCGGCTGGTGGCCACCTGGTTGAGGCCGGAACTGATCGGATAATGGTCAGCGTCCAGGTCGATGCCGCAGACCTGGGCGAGTTCGCGGGCCTGCTCACTGATCTTGAAACCGGTGGCCAGCACCACCATGTCAAACTCCTCGTCGACCAGGCTCGAGGCATCGTCGGTGGTATAGGACAGGTGCAGCCGGGTGGATCCTTCCGGTCGTAAGACGCTGTGCGGTCGACCATGGATGAAGCGGACGCCGAACTCGTTTTTGGCTCTTTGATAGTAGAGTTCGTAATCTTTGCCGAAGGTGCGCATGTCCATGTAGAATATGGTCGTCTCGATATCGTCGGGGAACCGCTCCCGGGTGACGATCGCCTCTTTCAGGGCGAACATGCAGCAGGCCCCGGAGCAATAGGAGGCGGCGCCGCGCTGCAGACCGCGCGAGCCGATGCACTGGATCCAGGCCACCCGCTTCGGCGGTTTACCGTCGGAGGGCCGGAGCAGGCGACCTCCGGTCGGCCCGGAGGCTGACAGCAGTCGCTCATATTCGAGACTGGTAACCACATCCGGCTGTTCGCTGTAACCGAGGTAATCAAGCCCGCTCGGATCGAACAGCGCCGCTCCGAGGGACAGGACGATGGCCCCGCAGGCGACGTTGCCGCGACTGCCGATGTCGTCCGGCACGATGGCCCCGGCCGGGCAACACGCGACCAGCGCCTCGACGTCGGTGCATGTGGCCAGGTCGATGGAAAAGGCCTGCGGCGTCGCCTGCGGGTAACGCATGCAGGTCGGCGCCCGATGGTCGAGCCCCGGCGTGAAATTGACGCACTCCGGAAAGGTCGCCAGGCAGATCCCACAGCCGGTACATTTATCGAGATTGATATGGCGAGGAGCGGTCTCCAGGGTAACGATGAACTTACCCTGCTCCCCGGCCACCGCCCGCACCTCGGTCATCGGCATCAGCGTGATATGCTCCTGTCGGCCGCTCTCCGAGAGGTTCGGTGCCAGCGTACAGAGGTCACAATTGTTGGTGGGAAAGGTTCGGTCCAGTTGGGTCATCAGACCGCCGATATTGACCGCCCGATCGACCAGGATCACGTCCTTTGCCGCTTCGGCCAGATCGAGCGCCGTTCTGATGCCGCCGAGACCGCCGCCGACCACCAGTACCCTGTTGCTCGTCTGCGCTAGATTCGTATTTTGCATTGTTCCCTTTCGTTCAGAAGAAAACCGTTATGGCCGGCCGTGCCTGGCCCCATCCCATGAGTTCAGGTGGCGTGTCGTCTCACAATTCGGCGTGATCAAGAATCTCGGGCAGCTTGTGCTCCCAGCCCAAGGTCTGAATCATGACCCCGCCGGCCAGCCCCTTCAGGGCCGCCACCGTCTCGCCGGCGATCTTGATTCCCTCCGCCTCACGATCCGATGCCTTGCGAATCCGCC